>JAJAZI010000018.1 GCA_026785785.1 Microbacteriaceae bacterium | reverse complement strand
GTGGCGGGGGGGTGGGTGGGTGTTGTTTCGCTGTTTCTGTTATTTCGTGTTTTTATTATTTTCTCTTCTCTGGGGCGGCGGGGGGGGGGCGCCCCCCCCCCCCCCCCGGTGCCAGGCCCGCTCAGGTGCGGGCCCGCTCAGGTGTGGGCCCGCTCAGGCGCGGGTCAGCGGGTGCCGAGCAGGTCGATCACGAAGATCAGGGTGCGTCCGCTGAGCTGGTGGCCGCTGCCGGCGGGACCGTACGCGAGCGCGGGCGGCACGATGAGCTGGCGGCGCCCGCCGACCTTCATGCCGGGGATCCCCTGCTGCCAGCCGGAGATGAGCTGGCCGAGCGGGAAGTTGATGGACTGGCCGCGGCTCCACGAGGAGTCGAACTCCTCGCCGGAGGCGAAGTCGACGCCGAGGTAGTGCACGTCGACGGTTGCGTCGGGTGCTGCGGACTCGCCGGTTCCCTCTTCGATGTCGATGATGACGAGCTCGGTGGGCTCGTCGCCCTCGTAGAACTCGATTTCTGGCTTGGTTTTTTCTGTCATGTATCCATCCAACCAGACGGGTCGGTGTCGCTCATCGGTCGCGCCTGTCGGGTAGCCGCCCCGTCGCCCGCTCGACTGGCGTGGGTGCAACGCAGGAAATCCGGGCGACACGCCGTGTTTCGAGCCACCGCCACGCGGCGTGTCACGGAATCTCCTCTGCAACGCGCGGGGCGGATGCCGGTGACGCTGCGACTTCGGCCGCGCGCGCTCAGTGCCGGTGCGACGCGGCCGCGGCGCGCAGCGCGGCAATCTGGTCGGCGGGGTGCTCCGCCCCGAAAACCGAGGACCCGGCGACGAAGGTGTCGGCTCCGGCCTGTGCCGCCGTGAGGATCGTCTCCTCGTTGATGCCGCCGTCGACCTGCAGCCAGATGTCGTGCCGGGAGTGCCGGATCGCGGAACGGAGACGCTCGATCTTCGGCATGGTCTCCTCGATGAACGACTGCCCGCCGAATCCCGGCTCGACGGTCATCACGAGCACCTGGTCGAACTCGTGGAGCAGTTCGAGGTAGGGCTCGACCGGGGTGCCCGGCTTGAGGGCGATGCCCGCCCTCGCGCCGATGTCGCGCAGCCGGCGCGCGAGGGCGACGGCATCCGTGGCGGCCTCGGCGTGGAAGGTGACCGACGCGGCCCCGACCTCGGCGTAGCCCGGCGCCCAGCGGTCGGGGTCCTCGATCATGAGGTGCACGTCGAGCGGGATCGGCGACACCTGCTGCAGCCGCTCGACCATGCCGAGTCCGAAGGTGAGGTTCGGCACGAAGTGGTTGTCCATGATGTCGACGTGCGCGAAGTCCGCGCTCGAGATGCGGGCGAGGTCGCGTTCGAGGTTCACGAAGTCGGCCGCGAGGATGCTGGGATTCAGGCGCATGTCCATGGGGCGAGCCTATTGGGCCTGCGACCCTAGTCCTGGACCTTCCGCAGCAGGCAGATGAACATCGCGTCGGTGCCGTGCCGGTGCGGCCACAGCTGCACGTGCCCGGACACCCGCTCGCCCTGGTCGCCGAGCTCGAGCGGTTCCACCGTCACGCCGGCGAGTACCGCCGCGGTGTCGAGCCGCTCGATGCGGCCGCCCTGGCGCTTCAGAACGCCCTCGACGACGCCGGTGGTCTCCGCGAGGTGCGGCGAGCAGGTGACGTAGGCAAGGATGCCGCCGGGCTTGAGCGCGCCGATCCCGGATTCGAGCAGCCTGGCCTGCAGCTTCTGCAGCTCGGCGACGTCCTTCGGCTGCTTGCGCCAGCGCGCCTCCGGGCGGCGGCGGAGTGCGCCGAGGCCCGTGCAGGGCGCGTCGATGAGGATGCGGTCGAATTGCTCGGGGAGGGTCTGGCCGATAGTCGTGCCGTCCTGCACGAGCACCTGCGGCGGGTTCGGGATGGCAGCGAGTGCCGAGCGGACCAGTTCGGCGCGAACGGGGAGGATGTCGTTGGCAACGAGGGTGACGCCAGCGGAGGCGGCCTCGGCGGCGAGCAGCGCGGCCTTGCCTCCGGGACCGGCGCACATGTCGAGCCAGCGTTCGCCGGCGACGGCCGGGCGCGCCCGGCTGAGGGCGAGGGCGGCCAGTTGGGAGCCCTCGTCCTGCACGCGGGCGTGGCCGGTCTGCACGACGGGCCATCGGGCCGGATCGCCGCCCTCGCTCACGACGCCGAGCGGCGAGAAGCGCGCGGCGCGCGACCGGGGCAGGTCGTCGGTGCTCGACAGGCCCGGCAGGGCGACGAGACTCACCCGCGGCGCGAGGTTGTCGGCGTCGAGGAGGTCCTCGAGTTCGATCTCGCGCCCCTCGGCGGCCAGCGCCCGGCGAAACGCGCGCACGATCCACACCGGGTGCGAGTACTCGATTGCGAGACGCTCGTCGTCGGACCGCGGCTGGGCCATGACCCGCTCGTGCCAGTCCGCCGGCTCGGTACGGGTGATCGTGCGGAGCACGCCATTGACGAAGCCGGTGGCCGACTGGGAGCCGACCTCGCGCGCAAGCGACACGGCCTCGTCGACGACGGCGTGGTGCGCGGTGCGCATCGAGAGCAGCTGGTGGGTCGCGAGGCGCAGCACGTCGAGGATGGGTGCGTCGATTCGGTCGGTCTCGCGTCCGGCTGCGATCCGGATGACGGCGTCGTAGTAGCCCTGCATCCGCAGGGTGCCGTAGGTGAGCTCGGTCGCGAGAGCGGCATCCGCCCCGCTCAGGCCGGCCCGCTCGAGCCGGGTGGGAAGCAGCAGGTTCGCGTAGGCGTCGGATTCGCTCACCGCGCGGATCACGTCGAACGCGACGCGCCGGGCCGGCTGTACGCGCTGGGCCTGGGCGGGGCGCTGGGAGTTGGCCTGTCGCTGGGCGTTGGCCGGCTGCGGGGCCTGGGGTTCGCGCTGCGGCGGGCGCCGCTTCTCGTGGCGGGGTGGCCTGGCGTCACTGGTCATTCGACAATCATCCCCGCATCGGCGGGCCTGCCGCGCCACCAGTCGGCGGCGGCCATGGCGTTCTTGCCAGCCGGCTGCACCGTGACGAGTTCGATCGGGTCGCTTGCGGTGCCGGCGAGGAGGCGGCGTCCGTCGAGGGCGAGACGACCGGGAGCGAGACGACCGGGGGCCAGCCGCTGGCCGCCGGGGGCGGTCGCCGCGTCGAGCACCTTGAGCCTGGCGCCGTCGAGCGTGGTGAACGCGCCCGGTTCCGGTGTCACGCCGCGGATGAGGTCGTGCACGGTGCTCGCGTGGGCGGTCCAGTCGATGCGGCCGTCCTCGAGGGTGAGCTTCGGGGCGAGCGTCACGTCGCCGACCTGGGGTTCGCCCCGCGCGCTGCCGTCGGCGATCGCATCGATGACGCGCACGAGCAGCTCGGCGCCGCCGGCGGCGAGGGAGTCGAGCAGGTTCCCCGCGGTCTCGTTGCCGCCGATCGGCTGGGTGAACTGGCCGTAGACGTCGCCCGCGTCGAGTGCCGGCACGAGCTGGAACACGCTCGCGCCGGTGAGCTGGTCGCCGGCGACGATCGCCCGCTGCACCGGTGCGGCGCCGCGCCAGCGCGGCAGGAGCGAGAAATGCAGGTTGATCCAACCGAGCCGCGGGGCCGAGAGGAGTGGTTCGCGCAGGATCGCGCCGTAGGCCACGATGACGCCGAGGTCCGCGGCGAGGGAGCTGATCTGCCCGGTCACCTCGTCCCCCGGCCGGTTCGACGTGATGGTCGGGAGGCGGAGCTCGGCAGCCGCGGCCCCGACGGCGGTCGGGGTGGGCACGCGTGTGCGGCCCTTGGGCGAGTCGAGCCGGGTGAGCACCGCCGCGATGTCGTGGTCGGATGCGGCGATCGCCCGGAGGCTGGGGACGGCGGCGGAGGGGCTGCCGGCGAAGACGATTCTGAGGTGGGTCACGTGGCTCTTTACTCGATGAACGGCTCGATGTCGTCGAACCGCACTTTCAGTGTAGGCAGCGCGAGGGGGATGCTCTTGCCGGGAACGCGCTGACGCCGGGCTGTTGCCGCCCGGATGATCTCCGCTCGCAGCGCCGCGGCGACGGCAACGCCCTGAGAGTAGTCGAATCGCACGATCGCGCGCACGCCGCCGTCGGTGTCGAGGGGACCGAGAACGTCGGCGCCGGCGAGTCCGGCGATACTCGCGAGCGCCTTTTCGACCGTGTCGGCGGTGCCCGTGACGGTCGCGACCCTGATCGCCGGAGGGAACCTCAGCCGTCGCCGGTCGACGAGCTCCGCGGCGGCGTAGGATTGCGGCCGCCAGGTCGCCAGCGCCGTGGCGAGGGCACCGCCGACCCCGACGAGTACGACCGGAGCGCCCGGTTTCGCGAGTGCGGCGGCGTTGGCCCACCAGCGCAGGCAGTCCTCGCCGACGCGCAGGCTCTCCCTGGCCAGCATCCGCTCCCCGTCGAGGAGCAGCACCGCGTGGTAGCCGCCCGCGGCGAGTGGCTCCGCTCCCCTGGTGGCGACGACGAGGGCCGGCGCGGCGTCGACGTGCAGCAGCGGCCGGTCGCCGTCCGCGATGATCACCCGCACCCCGGGGAACGCGCGCCCGAGGTCCTCCGCGGTGCGCACCGTGCCCTGCCCGACCTGGCGCAGTCTGGTGCCGCCGCAGTTGCCGCAGGTCCAGACTGCGGCGGGCTTGCCGCACCACGTGCACGCGGGCACCGAGCTCGACGTCTTCGTGCCGAGCGGCCCGTCGCAGTGCCGGCATCTGGCCGACTGACCGCAGGAATCGCAGGCGAGGCGCGGCGCGAAGCCGGGGCGCGCGACCTGAACGAGCACCGGGCCGGTCTCCAGCGCCGTCTTCGCCTCCCGCCAGGCCGTCGAGGGGATGCGGGCGATCGCCGCGTACCGGTCTTGCGAGGCCTGCTGGGCGGTGGGGACGACCTTCGGGGAGTAGTTGCGGGCGGGCCCGAAGGTTCCGAGGTAGCCGATCTCGACGAGCCGCTCGACCTCGGTGCTGCGGGAGTGGCCGAGGAAGAAGAGCGAGCAGCCCTGTTGCTGCTGGCGCACGAGCGCGGCGTCCCTAGTGTGCACGTAGGGGCTGAGCGGTTCGGCGTGCAGCGGGTCGCCGTCGTCCCACACGGCGATGAGTGCGAGCTGCGCGGCCGGCGCGTAGACGACCGAGCGGTTGCCGACAATCGCAAGCGGGGTGTTCCCCAGGCATTCGAGGTGGGCCCGGTACCGGTCGGGATTGGACTGCCGGGCGTCGAGGTGCACGATGCGGGACGCGGGCAGCACGGCCTCGAGCGCCGCTACGAGCTGCTCCTGGTCGCGGTAGTCGGGTACCGAGAGGATCGCGCTGCCGCCGCTCGCGAGCGCGTGGGTCGCTGCAGCGGCCATCGTCGTCGCCCAGTGCCCCACCTGCCGGCCGTCCGGCAGGGCGACGACCCGCGGCACGGCGTCGACAGCGTGCTTCTCGCTGCCGGCGATCGCCTGGGCGAGCCGGTCGACCGGGTACTCGGCGACGTCCGCCGGCGTGACCGGATCGGTCTCGGCGGCAGCGGAGGTACCCTGGGCCTGGCCCGCGAGCCAGGCCTTCTCGACTCGCACCTGGCGTTTCGGCACCGCGAGCCTGATCACGTCGTTGGCCGTACCGGCGGCACGGTCGGCGACGGCCCGCGCGAGCGCTACCACCTCCGGGGCGAGCACGGGCGCGGTCGACACCACGGCCTCGAGTTCGCTGAGCACGCCGGTGTAGTCGATCTCGGTGACGACCTCGATCACGAATCCGTCGGCGATGCGCCCCGCCGACCGGAGCGGCACGCGAACGCGCACCCCGCGAGCGACATCGACCGCCATCGCGGCGGGCACGGCGTAGTCGAACAACCGGTCGAGCTGGGGCAGCGGTGAATCGACCATCACCCGCGCGATCGGGGCGGGGGTCGTCATGGTTACAGCCCAGCGGCGCTGCGCAGCGACGAGGTCCGGTCGAGCTTCTCCCAGGTGAAGTCGGGAAGCTCGCGGCCGAAGTGGCCGTAGGTCGAGGTGGCCGAGTAGATCGGGCGAAGCAGGTCGAGATCGCGGATGATTGCCGCGGGACGCAGGTCGAACACGTCGCGGATGGCGCGGCCGATCGCGGAGTCGTCGACGTGGCCGGTGCCGAAGCTCTCCACGTACAGGCTCACCGGTGCCGCTCTGCCGATCGCATAGGCGACCTGCACCTCGAGCCGGTCGGCGAGACCAGCCGCGACCGCGTTCTTGGCGACCCACCGCATCGCGTAGGCGGCGGAACGGTCGACCTTCGACGGGTCCTTGCCGCTGAACGCACCGCCGCCGTGCCGGCTGGCGCCGCCGTAGGTGTCGACGATGATCTTGCGCCCGGTGAGCCCGGCGTCGCCCTTCGGGCCGCCGATCTCGAACCGGCCGGTCGGGTTGATGAGCATGACTGCCGACGCGAAGTCGAGGCCGGCGCGCTCGAGCACGGGCCTGATCACCAGTTCTTCGATCTCGCGGGTGAGGGTCGCGTCCGACACGCTCGGGGCATGCTGGGCCGAGATGACGACGGTCTCGACCGTGCGCGGCACGAGACCGTCGTAGCCGATCGTCACCTGGGTCTTGCCGTCGGGGCGGAGGTAGTCGACGAGTCCCTCCTTGCGCACGGCGGCGAGCCGCTCGGCGAGGCGGTGGGCGAGCCAGATCGGCAGCGGCATGAACTCGGGGGTCTCGCGGGTGGCGAACCCGAACATGATGCCCTGGTCGCCGGCGCCCTGCGCGTTGAGAAGGTCGTTGTCGCCGCTGCGGGCCTCGAGGGCCCTATCGACGCCCTGGGCGATCTCCGGCGACTGCGACCCGATCGAGACCGTCACGCCGCAGTTGCTGCCGTCGAAGCTCACCTCGGAGGAGGTGTAGCCGATCGCGGTGATCGTGTCGCGCACGAGGGTGGGGATATCGACGTAGCCGGTGGTCGTGACCTCCCCGGCGACGTGGACGAGGCCCGTGGTGACGAGGGTCTCCACCGCGACCCGGCTGCGCGGGTCCTCGGCGAGCAGCGCATCGAGGATGGCGTCGGAGATCTGGTCGCAGATTTTGTCGGGGTGTCCCTCGGTGACGGATTCGGAGCTGAACTGGCGCAGGCCGGACGGTGACGTACTCATGTGTGCCTCGTAGCTGGAAGTTGACGGGCGGACGTATCCACTCCGTCGGCGGTGCCGTGGGAATCGGGGGCGCAGACCCGAGCGGGTCGGGCCGCTGGACAACCAGGTGCGGTCAGGCCAGCAGGTCGAGTATGCGATCGGCCACCGACAACTTGCTCCCGGAGGCCTCCATCACTATATCCCCGGCCAGATCGATGACCAGGACCCGGTTGTCAGGAACCGAGAAGCCCTCCGTCCAGCCGACCCTGTTGAGGACGAGATAATCGGCGCCCTTGCGGAGCACCTTCGCCCGGCCGAGGGCGAGCAGCGCGGAGTCGTCCGGTTCGGTCTCGGCGGCGAACCCGACGATGACTTGGCCCCGGTGGCGCGTGGAAACGAGGCCGGCGAGGATATCGGGATTCTTGACGAGGTCGAGCCGCAGACGGTCGCCCTGCGTCTCCTTCTTGATCTTCGACTCGGCCGCGGTCTCCGGGCGGTAGTCGGCGACGGCGGCGGCCATGATTATGATGTCGGCGCTGGCGGCGGAGAGGGCGGCGGCGGCGGCCAGCTCGGCGGCGGAGCTCACCTCGGTCAGTCGCACGCCGAGGGGCGGCGGCACCTCGAGGTTCGCACCGATCAGCTCGACGGTGGCGCCCCGCAGGGCAGCGGCTTCGGCGATCGCGGCGCCCTGCCGGCCGCTCGAGCGGTTGCCGATGTACCGCACCGGGTCGATGGCCTCGCGGGTGCCGCCGGCGGTGACAAGCACCCGCCGACCGCTGAGGTCCCGTGGGCGCAGCGCGGCGAGGGCTGCCGCGACGATCTCTCCGGGTTCGACCATGCGTCCGAGCCCGGCATCCGAGCCGGTCAGCTGGCCGGTTCCCGGGCCGACAATGCGGATACCCCGTGAGCGGAGGGTAGCGACGTTCGCAGCCGTCGCGGCATTGACCCACATCTCGGTGTGCATCGCCGGGGCGACGACGACGGGGGCGTTGCTCGCGAGGATCGTGGTGCCCAGGAGGTCGTCGGCAAGCCCGGCCGCGAGCTTCGCGATCGAATGCGCCGTCGCCGGGGCGATGACGATGAGGTCGGCGGCTTGGCCGATGGCCACATGCCTCACCTGCGCGACGCCCTCGTAGAGGTCGGTGTGCACGGGGTTGCGGCTAATGGCCTCAAGCGTCGGGCGTCCGACGAAGCGAAGCGCGGCATCCGTCGCGACGACGTGCACGTCGTGCCCGAGGAGCACGAACGCGCGGATGACCCCGACGGCCTTGTACGCCGCGATTCCCCCGCTGACCCCGACCACGATGTTCAGCGGGCGGCTGGCGAGCGGCCGCGTCACGCCGGGATGGGTCATGGCGTCGGGGTCGGCGTCGGTCGCGGGGGTCTGGACGCGGGGTCGAGGGTCGGGACTACTCGGCGAGGGGCTTCGCGACGAGCTTGTCTTCGTTGATCTCGTGCAGCGCGACCGAGAGGGGCTTGTCCTCGATCGTGGAGTCGACGAGCGGTCCGACGTTGTCGAACAGGCTTCCCTCGTGGAGGTCGGCGTAGTAGTCGTTGATCTGGCGAGCTCGCTTCGAGGCGAAAATGACGAGCGCGTACTTCGAGTCGACCTTCGTCAGCAGCTCGTCAATGGGCGGATCGATGATGCCCTTGGTCTTGTCAACCATGTGGTGCTCCTTCTGTCGATGAAAGCGTGCGAATGAAAGCGTGTGAACGAACGCGGGTGCGGCTGAATCAGCCGAAGTCGTGGGAAGCGCGAGGGCGCAATCTCATCAAGTCTACGACCTCCTCGGCTGCCTCGGCGACGTCGCCGTTCACGACGCGGTAGTCGAACTCGTGCTGCGCGGCGAGCTCGACCCGCGCGGTCTCGAGCCGGCGCTGCTGTTCGGCCGGGCCCTCGGTGCCGCGACCGATGAGGCGGCGCACGAGTTCGTCCCAGGTCGGGGGCAGCAGGAAGACGAGAACGGCCTGCGGCATCGCCGCCTTCACCTGCCGCGCGCCCTGAATGTCGATCTCGAGCAGCACGCTGCTTCCTTCGGCGAGATTGTCGTCGACGGGGCGACGCGGCGTACCGTAGCGGAACGCATTGTGCACCTTCGCCCACTCGAGCATCTCGCCCCGCTCGACGAGGCGGTCGAACTCCTCGTCGCTCACGAAGAAGTAGTTGACCCCCTCGACCTCGCCGGTCCGCGGGGCCCTCGTGGTCGCGGACACCGAGAGGTGCACGTCGGGGTAGTTCTCGCGGATGAAGGTGGAGACGGAGCCCTTACCGACCGCGGTCGGGCCGGCGAGGACGACGAGCTTGGCCTTCGTGGTGTCTGTCCCCCGGCTCTCCCGCGAAACGAGCCAGTCCCGCAGCCGGTCCCGCTGGCGGGAGCCGAGCCCGCCGACCCGCTTCGCATCGGCGATCTGCAACTCGGCCATGACCTTGGCGGTGCGCGTGGGGCCGAGGGTGGGAACGCTGGTCAGCAGCTCCCGCACCCGGAGGGTGGCCTCGGCTGCGGCATCCGGATCGCTCCACGCGGTGTCGAGCACGTCGACGGCGCTGCGCTGCCGCGTCGCGACGGCGTGCTTGACGGCCGCGCGACCGCGGCGTGCGGCCACGGCGGCACGGGAGGCGGCGATCCGGTCGACGGGCGGTGGACCTGACTGCGTCATGCGCCGACCTCGTTCGCGTGGGAGGTGATTGCCGCGGCGAGCCCGGAGGGGCCGGCGGCGAGGATGCTGCGGGACGCGGCGACGATGGTGCGGCTCGCGGCGGCGCCGTAGATCGCATCGACCTGGTCGAACCTGGCGCCCTGGTGCCCGAAGCCCGGGGCGAGGATCGGCGTGCCCGGTCTCCCGTCGGATGCCGCGGTGTCGATCCCGTTTGCGGCGAAGTCGATGCCGTAGGCGGCGAAGTCGACCGTGGCGCCCAGCACGACGCCGACGCTCGCGATGCGGGCGGCGGGGTCGCCCAGGTTCCAGTCAGTCACGTCGGCGACGATACCCGCAGCCACCGTCAGTCCGCTACAGGCGCCCGATCCGATGACGGCTGTCTGGATGGCCGCCGCCTCGGGATTCGAGGTCGCGGCGAGCACGAAGAGCCCCTTGCCGTGCCGGGCCGCGAGTTCGAGCGGCGCCGTGATCGACCCGACGCCCTGGAAGGCGCTGACGGTCATCGCGTCGGCTTCGAGCGGGGAGCCGGGGGTCAGCCACGCCTGGCCGTACGCTTCGACGCTCGAGCCGACATCGCCGCGCTTGGCATCGGCGATGACGACCAGGCCCGCGGCCCGGGCGGCCCGGAGTACCTCTTCGAGCGCGGCGAAGCCCGCGGAGCCGTGCCGCTCGAAGAACGCCACCTGCGGTTTGACGATGCCCGCGCGGCCGGCGCTCGCCTCGACGACGCGCAGGCCGAAGTCGCGCAGGCCCGCCGAATCGTCGCCGAGGCCCCACTGGCTCAGGAGGTAGGGATGCGGGTCGATGCCGACGCACAGGCGGCCGTGGCCGTCGATCGCCTGCTCGAGGCGCGTGCCGAAGCCGATCACAGGCGCGCCGCCCTCTCGATCGCGTACTCCTGCAGCGACTTCACGTCGAAGCCGTTCTGGATCGCCTCGAACGAGGCGACCGCGGCGCTGAGCTGCGCGATCGTGGTGAAGAGGGGCTTGTCTGCCGCGACGGCCGCCGCGCGGATCTCGTAGCCGTCCGCGCGGGCGCTCCGCCCGCTGGGCGTGTTGATGACGACGTCGACGCGCTCCTGGTTGATGAGGTCGACGATCGACGGTTCTTCCTCGGGCGACGAACCGCCCTGCGAGTACTTGCGCACGACGGTCGCGCGGATGCCGTTGCGGCCGAGGATCTCGGCGGTGCCGATCGTCGCGAGGATCTCGAACCCGAGCTGCTGGAGCCGCAGCACCGGCAGGATGATCGCACGTTTGTCGCGATCGGCGACCGAGACGAAGACAGCTCCGCCGGACGGGAGGCCGCCGTAGGCCGCCTCCTGGCTCTTCGCGAACGCCTTCGGGAAGTTCTCGTCGATTCCCATGACCTCGCCGGTTGAGCGCATCTCCGGGCCGAGGACCGAGTCGACGATGAGGCCGTCTTTGGTGCGGAACCGCTTGAACGGCAGCACCGCCTCCTTCACGGCGACGGGTGAGGCGATGGGCACGATCGCGCCGTCCTGCTCGGGAAGCAATCCGCTCGCGATGAGGTCGCGGATCCTCTCCCCCACCATGACCCTGGCCGCCGCCTTGGCGAGCGGGATGCCGAGCGCCTTCGACACGAACGGCACGGTGCGCGACGCGCGGGGGTTCGCCTCGAGCACGTAGAGCACCCCGGCGCCGATCGCGAACTGCACGTTGAGCAGCCCCTTGACGCCGATACCCTGTGCGATCGCGAGCGTCGCCTCGACGACGCGCGCGATCTGGTCGCGGCCGAGCGTCACCGGAGGCAGGGTGCAGCTCGAGTCGCCGGAGTGGATTCCGGCCTCCTCGATGTGCTCCATGACGCCGCCGACGTAGAGCTCGGTTCCGTCGTAGATCGCGTCGATGTCGATCTCGACCGCGTCATCGAGGAAGCGGTCGATGAGCAGCGGATGCGACGGCCCGATGATCCCCTGGCCGGACATGCGGTGGAAGTAGTCCTCGAGCGACGGGCTGTCGTAGACGATCTCCATCCCGCGGCCGCCGAGCACGTAGGAGGGGCGCACGAGCACCGGGTAGCCGATCTCCTCGGCAATGGTGACGCCGCCGTGGAAGTCGATCGCGGTGCCGTTGCGCGGCGAGACGAGGCCGGCCGCGTCGAGGATGCCGGAGAACAGCCCGCGCTCCTCGGCGAGGTCGATCGCGTCGGGCGTCGTGCCGAGAATCGGTACCCCGGCGGCCTGCAGTCCGTGGGCGAGCCCGAGCGCGGTCTGCCCGCCGAGCTGCACGATCACGCCAACCAGTTCGCCGCTGAGGCTTTCCGCGTGGATGACCTCGAGCACGTCCTCGAGTGTGAGGGGTTCGAAGTAGAGGCGGTCGGAGGTGTCGTAGTCGGTCGAGACCGTCTCCGGGTTGCAGTTGATCATGATCGTCTCGTACCCGGCCTCGGCGAGGGTGAACGACGCGTGCACGCAGGAGTAGTCGAACTCGATGCCCTGCCCGATGCGATTCGGTCCGGAGCCGAGAATGACGACCTTGCGCCGCTCGCTCGGGACGACCTCGGTCTCGAGGTCGTAGCTCGAGTAGTGGTACGGGGTGAGTGCCGGGAATTCGCCCGCGCAGGTGTCGACGGTTTTGAAGACCGGGCGCACGTCGAGGGCCCAGCGGGCGCCGCGCACCTCCGGCTCGCTCAGTCCGCGCAGCTGCGCGATCTGCGCGTCGCTGAAGCCGTGGTCCTTGGCGTGGCGCAGCACGCTCTCGTCGAGGTGTTCCGCGGCCGCGACGTCGGCGGCGACCTCGTTGATGAGCTCGATCTGGTCGATGAACCACGGGTCGATGCCGGTCGCGGCGTGCGCCTGCGCGTTGGTCGCGCCCGCGCGCAGCGCCTGCTGCAGCGTGACGATGCGGCCGTCGGTGGGAATCGCGGATGCGGCGAGCAGTTCGTCCATCGAACGCTGCTCCTCGCCCCAGTGGAAGCTCGACCCGCGCTTCTCGAGCGAGCGCAGCGCCTTCTGCAGTGCTGTCGCGTAGTTGCGACCGAACGCCATCGCCTCGCCGACGCTCTTCATCGTCGTCGTCAGGGTCGCGTCGGCGGCCGGGAACTTCTCGAACGCGAACCGCGGCACCTTGACCACGACGTAGTCGAGGGTCGGCTCGAACGAGGCCGGGGTGACCTTGGTGATGTCATTCTGGATCTCGTCGAGCCGGTAGCCGATCGCGAGCTTCGCGGCGATCTTCGCGATCGGGAAGCCGGTGGCCTTCGAGGCGAGGGCGGAGGAGCGGGAGACGCGCGGGTTCATCTCGATGACGATGATGCGCCCGTCGGCGGGGTCGACGGCGAACTGGATGTTGCAGCCGCCGGTGTCGACTCCGACGGCGCGGATGATGTCGATCGAGATGTCGCGCAGCTTCTGGTATTCGCGGTCGGTGAGGGTCAGCGCCGGCGCGACGGTGATCGAGTCGCCCGTGTGCACCCCGACGGGGTCGACGTTCTCGATCGAGCAGACGACGACGGTGTTGTCGGCCGTGTCGCGCATGAGCTCGAGCTCGTATTCCTTCCACCCCAGGATGGACTCCTCGAGCAGCACCTCGGTCGTCGGGCTCTGGTGCAGGCCGTCGGTGACCATGCGCACGAGTTCCTCGCGCGTGTAGGCGAACCCGGAGCCGAGTCCGCCCATCGTGAACGAGGGTCGGATGACGAGCGGGTAGCCGAGGTCCTCGGCGAAGCCGATCGCCTCCTCGACCGTGTGCGAGATGTGCGAGCGGGCCACCTCGGCGCCGCAGGCGATGACGAGCTCCTTGAAGATCTGGCGGTCCTCGCCCTTCTGGATCGCCTCGAAGTTCGCGCCGATGAGCTCGACGTCGTACTTCTCGAGGATCCCGTGCTCGTGCAGCTCGATGGCCGCGTTGAGGGCCGTCTGCCCGCCGAGGGTCGGCAGCACAGCATCCGGCCGCTCCCTGGCGATGATCGTCTCGATGACCTCCCAGGTGATCGGTTCGACGTAGGTCGCGTCGGCGAATCCGGGGTCGGTCATGATCGTCGCGGGGTTGGAGTTGATGAGGATGACGCGCACTCCCTCCTCGCGCAGCACCCGGCAGGCCTGGGTGCCGGAGTAGTCGAACTCCGCGGCCTGGCCGATGACAATGGGCCCGGACCCGATGACCAGGACCGAGTTGATGTCGTCGCGTTTGGGCATTACTTGTCGTCTTTCCTGTTGGCACGGGCTGTGTCAGCACGGGCTGTGTCAGCGCGGGCTGCGATGGCGGCGACCACCATGTCGCGGAACCGGTCGAAGAGGTAGTTGGCGTCGTGCGGTCCTGCGGCGGCCTCCGGGTGGTACTGCACCGAGAACGCGGGGATCTCGAGGGCGTTGAGGCCCTCGACGACGTTGTCGTTGAGGTTGACGTGGCTCACCTCGACGAGGCCGAAGCCGGCCGGCGACTGGGTGGGTGCACCGATGGGCGCGTCGACCGCGAAGCCGTGGTTGTGCGAGGTGATCTCGACCCGCCCGGTCGCCGTGTCGACGACCGGCTGGTTGATGCCGCGGTGTCCGAACGGCAGTTTGTAGGTGCCGAAGCCGAGGGCCCGGCCGAGGAGCTGGTTGCCGAAGCAGATGCCGAAGAACGGTACGCCGTCGCGCAGGGCGCCCTGCAGCAGGGCGACGTGGGCGTCGGATGCGCTCGGGTCGCCCGGGCCGTTGGAGAAGAAGAGCGCGTCGGGGTCGAGGTCGCGCAGCTGCTCGGCCGTGACCGACTGCGGCAGAACCATCACTTCGAAGCCGCGCGCGGCAAGGTAGCGCAGGGTGGATTCCTTGACGCCGAGGTCGAGTACCGCGACGAGTCCGATCCGCTCCCCCTCCGGCGCGATCCGGTACTGCGTGGTGACCGACACCCGGTCGGAGAGGTTGAGACCGCGCATGTCCTCGCCGGACTGCACGAGCCGCAGCTGCTCGGCCGGGTCGAGCGCGGCATCCGCGCCGGAGAAGATGCCCGAGCGCATGACGCCGGCGTCGCGGAGTCGGCGGGTGACGGCGCGCGTGTCGACGCCGCTGATACCGACGATGCCGTCGGCGACGAGCTGGTCGTCGAGGCTGCCGTTCGCGCGGAAGTTCGATACCACCCGGGACGGGTCCCGCGCGATAAAGCCGTTGACCCAGATGCGGCGGGACTCCGGGTCCTCGTCATTGACCCCGGTGATGCCGATGTGCGGCGCCGTCATGAGCACGATTTGCCCGGCGTAGCTCGGGTCGGTGAGGGTCTCCTGGTAGCCCGTCATTCCCGTCGAGAACACAGCCTCGCCGAATGTGCGCCCGCGCGCACCCCAGGCCCGCCCGACGTATCGGGTGCCGTCTTCGAGCACCAGCACTGCTGGATCCATGCTCGTCACTACTCCTCGTTCCTGGCGCGGGTCGGCGCCGTGATGATTGACTCGATCGCCCCGAGGAGCTCCGACGGATCGGTGGGCTCCGGCACGCGGAGATAGCTGTCGATGGTGGTGTCGCCGAGTCGCCAGACGATGCGCACGAGGCCGCCGGTCTCCACGACGCGGTCGATCGTCCAGGTGGCGCGCTCGACGGCCACGAGGTCGGAGCGCGGGATGAAGGCATCCGGCTCCCCCGCAATGCCGAGCGAGATCCCCGACTCGAAGACCTGCACGCGGGCGCGGGCGCGGTAGCCGAGGCCGGCGACGGCGATGCGGTTGAGCGGCTCGTCGGTCATCGTCGAGGCGACGTAGAACGCCTCCGCCGTGATGAGCTCGCGCCCGGTCAGCTCGGGAAGGCCCTGTGGCCTCGGGATGGCGGACTGGCGCCGCTGGCGGCGGCGCCATCCCGCGTACATGAGCACGAGCAGGAGCACGAGGACGGCCAGCACGATGGCGCCTGAGCCGATGCGACTATCCACGGCAACCCCGGACGGCCCAGGCGCCTGCGGCGGCCGACGAGACGGTCTCCTCGTCGACGAGTTGCCCGTCGAGCACGGTCGGGTAGCCCTGATGCACCGTCGCGACGACGCGGCCGGGCAGGGTCAGCTGCAGGAATGGCGAGTTTCGGCCGAGCCCGGCGAGAGCGTCGGTGTCGAAGACGCGGCTCGCGGCGGAGTCGTAGAGGGTGAACTCGGCGGGCGCGCCGACCGCGATTCCATCGGCGTAGCCGTCGAGGCGGCCGATCGCGGCGGGGGTGCGCGAGAACACCCGGGCGATGTCGTCCCAGTCGAGCATCCCGTTGTCGACGACGGAGGCCTGCGCGACGGAGAGGGCGGACTCGAGCCCGACCATTCCCATCGACGCGGCGTGCCACTCGCAGTCCTTCGACTCGGACGGATGCGGCGCGTGGTCGGTCGCGATGATGTCGATGGTGCCGTCGGCGAGTCCGGCGCGCAGCGCGAGCACGTCCTCCTCGCGGCGCAGCGGCGGGTTGACCTTGTAGCGCGCGTCGTAGCTGCGGACGAGCTCTTCGGTGAGCATCAGGTGGTGCGGCGTGACCTCGGCGGTGACGCGGATACCCCTCGCCTTCGCCCAGCGGACGACCTCGACGGATCCGGCGGTGGACAGGTGGCAGATGTGCACGCGGGCGCCGACGTGCTGGGCGAGGAGCACATCGCGCGCGATGATCGCCTCCTCGGCGACGGCGGGCCAGCCGGCGAGGCCGAGTTCGCCGCTCACGACTCCCTCGTTCATCTGCGCGCCCTCGGTGAGCCGGGGCTCCTGCGCGTGCTGCGCGACGACACCGTCAAAGGTCTTCACGTATTCGAGGGCGCGCCGCATCAGCAGGGCGTCCGAGACGCACGTGCCGTCGTCGGAGAAGACCCGCACCCGCGCGCGGCTGTTCGCCATCGCGCCGATCTCGGAGAGCTGCTGGCCGGCCAGGCCGACCGTCACAGCGCCGATCGGGCGCACGTTGACGTACCCGGCGCGGCGGCCGAGCGACTCCACCTGCTCGACGACGCCGGCGGTGTCGGCGACGGGCGAGGTGTTGGCCATGGCGTGCACCGCCGTGAATCCGCCGATCGCCGCCGCACGCGATCCGGTCAGCACGGTCTCGCTCTGCTCGAAGCCGGGCTCACGCAGGTGCGTGTGCAGGTCGACGAGGCCGGGAAGGGCGGTGAGCCCGTCGGCGTCGATGACCCGCGCGCCGCTGGCGCTCAGACCGGTGCCGAGCTCGGCGATGCGGCCGTTGCGCACGACGAGGTCGGTGCGGGTGCCGTCGGCGAGCGTCGCGCCGGTGACGAGAAGTGTGGTTGTCATGAAAGTTCTCCGCGTTCCCCAGACAAGACGAGGTACAGCACTGCCATCCTCACCGAAACCCCGTTTGAGACCTGCTCGAGCACTGTCGACCGGGGTGAGTCGGCGGCGCGGGAGGAGATCTCGAGGCCGCGGTTCATGGGACCCGGGTGCATGACCATGGTAGCGGCGGGGAGACGGTCGACCCGCGCGTCGTCGAGGCCCCAGCGCCTCGAGTACTCCCGGGCGTTCGGGAAGAACCCGCCCGACATCATCCGCTCGGCCTGGATCCGCAGCATCATCACGACGTCGGTGCCAGCGTCGATGGCCTCGTCGAGGTCGTAGCCGACGGTGACGGGCCAGTTCGCGACGCCCACCGGCAGCAGGGTCGCCGGGGCGACGAGGTGCACCTGGGCGCCGAGGCTCGTGAGCAGCCAGACGTTGGACCGGGCGACGCGCGAGTGCAGGATGTCGCCGACGATCGTGACGCGCACGCCGTCGAGCGATCTGCCGCGCGAGGCCGTGCCGTGCAGCCGCTTGCGGATCGTGAACGCGTCGAGCAGGCCCTGGGTCGGATGCTCGTGGGTGCCGTCGCCGGCGTTGATGATGCCGGCCTCGATCCAGTTGCTCTGCGCGAGCACCTGGGGGGCGCCGGATGCCGGATGACGGATCACGACGACATCCGCCCCGATCGCGGCGAGGGTCTGCGCGGTGTCCTTGAGGCTCTCGCCCTTCGAGACGCTCGAGCCCTTCGCGCTGAAGTTGATGACATCGGCGCTCAGCCGCTTCGCGGCCGCCTCGAACGAGATGCGGGTGCGGGTGGAGTCCTCGAAGAACAGGTTGACGACGGTGCGGCCGCGCAGGGTCGGCAGCTTGC
Organism: Microbacteriaceae bacterium; assembly: GCA_026785785.1. Classification (GTDB taxonomy): domain Bacteria; phylum Actinomycetota; class Actinomycetes; order Actinomycetales; family Microbacteriaceae; genus Marisediminicola. Next base: position 1,485 of record JAJAZI010000018.1, on the reverse strand, counting down.
GGACCTCGCGCGACTGCACGTCGGCCATGTCCTCGGCGACGTCGAGGATGCCGATGGCCTCGTGGCGTGTGAGGTCGCGGGTGCTGAGCAGGTGCTTCACTTCGGTGCCCCGTTCTCTCCGCTGTCGATGCTGACGAACTCGTCGCCGTCGCTCTCGTGCAGGCGCACGTAGATACGCTCGCCCTGGGCGGACGGCAGGTTCTTGCCGACGAAGTCGGGCCGGATCGGAAGCTCGCGGTGCCCGCGGTCGATGAGGGTCGCAAGGCGCACGATGCGCGGGCGCCCGATGGCGCCGAGCGCGTCGAGGGCCGAGCGGATCGTGCGGCCGGAGTAGAGCACGTCGTCGACGAGCACGACGACGGAGCCGTCGATGCCAGCGGCGGGAACCCGCGTCGGTGAGGGAGCCCTCGTCGGGTTGCGCGAGAGGTCGTCGCGGTACATCGTCACGTCGAGCGATCCCGAGGCGACGGGCCGCCCGGAGATGTCGGAGATGAGCCGGGCGATGCGCTCAGCGAGGATGACCCCGCGGGTGGGGATGCCGAGGATGACGAGATCGTCGGGGCCGCGATTGGACTCGAGGATCTCGTGCGAGATCCGAGTCAACGCTCGGGCGATATCAGCTTGCTGCAGAACGACTCTGGGGGGCAATCTGACCTCCTTCCCCGTCTCTCTGGACGGTGATTAAAGGATGTCTGGTGTGAGATGAGCCTAGCAGCGCGGGCGGGCGCTCCGGCTCAGAGCGGGTGCAGCGCGATTGCTGCGGCATCCCGTACCGCCCGCGACACCGCATCGAGCAGCGGCGAGGCAAGGTTCCAGCGCTGCCAGTAGAGCGCGACGTCGACCGGATGCCGCGGCGCGAGCTCCACGAGAGTGCCGTTGGCGATCTCGGCGAGGCACTGCTGCTCCGGGAGCACCGCCCAGCCGAGGCCCAGCAGCACGGCGCGGGCGAAGTCGTGCGAGGCGGGAACGTAGTGGCTGGGCCCGCCGTCACCGCCCGTGTGGGCGAGGACGAAGGTGTGCTGGAGACCGTCGCTGCGGTCGAAGGTGACGACGGGCGCCTCGGCGAGGTCCGCGAGGTCGGGATGCCGAGGGATCCACCTCGCGACAAACGCCGGCGCCGCCACCGCCCGATAGCGCATGAGCCCGAGCGGCTCGGTCACGCAGCCCTGGACTGGTGCCCGGGTGGAGGTCACCGCGGCCACCACGGTGCCGGCCCGCAGCAGTGAGGTTGTGTGCTCCTGATCCTCGCGGTGCAGGTCGAATGTCGCGCCGAGCTTCTCGCCGAGCCCGGCGAGTGAGTCGAGAAACCAAGTCGCGAGGCTATCGGCGTTGACCGCGAGCGGGATCAGTGGATGCCCCCCGCCGCCAGCATCGTCATCGAGCTCGCGCAGGGTGTCGGCCTCGAGCAGCTCGACTTGGCGGGCGTAGCGGAGCAGCACATGCCCCGCACTGGTGAGGGTGACCGGGGCGGTGCGGCGCACGAGC
>JAJAZI010000017.1 GCA_026785785.1 Microbacteriaceae bacterium | reverse complement strand
GCTGGCGAGATTCCGCGCGGCGCAACCGTCGTGCTCACGGTCACCGGCCACGGTCTCAAGGACCCGCAGTGGGCGCTCCGCCGTGCGGACGGCACCGACGTCCAGCCGAAGAGTGTTCCCGTCGACACCGCCGAGATCGCCAATGTGCTGGGGCTGCAGAAGGTCCCTGCGTGACACTCAAGCCCGCGCCCATTCCGGTCGGGCGCTGTGTGCAGGTCAAGGTTCCGGCGACGACCGCGAACCTCGGTCCGGGCTTCGACACACTCGGCTTGGCACTTTCTCTCTATGACATCCTCACCGTGACGGTGCGTGACGCACCCGGTGCGAGCGTCGAGGTCATCGGCGTCGGTGCGGGGGAGGTGCCGACGGATGAGAGCAACCTCGTCGTCACCGCGATCCGCCACACCTTCGCCGAGTACGGCTATGCGCTGCCGGGGCTCGACCTCGTCGCGCGCAACGCGATCCCGCACGGGCGCGGCCTCGGGTCCTCCGGCGCCGCGATCGTCTCGGGCATCATGGCAGCGAAGGGTCTCCTCCACGGCTCCGTTGACATCGACTCGAACGCGCTCCTCGCGATCGCCACCGAGCTCGAGGGGCATCCCGACAATGTCGCTCCCGCGCTGTTCGGCGGGCTCACGATCGCGTGGACCTCGGATGACTCGCCGCAACACAAGAAGTTGATGGTGCACCGGGGCGTGTCCCCGCTCATTTGCGTACCGGAAAGCACGATGTCGACGGAACTCGCGCGGAGCCTGCGCCCGGCATCCGTTCCCCACGAAGATGCCATCTTCAACGTCTCACGGTCGGCGCTGCTCATCGCGGCGCTTATCCAGAGCCCGGAACTACTGCTCGACGCGACGGAGGACAAGCTCCACCAGAGCTACCGCGCCGCGGCCATGCCGGGCACCGAGTCGCTCATCTCCGAGCTACGCTCTCACGGCCTCGCGGCCGTGGTCTCGGGCGCCGGACCGTCGATCCTCGTGCTGTGCAGCGATCCTGCGCAGCGCCTCGAGGCCGCCGAGTTGGTCGCGAAACACACCACGACTCACTGGCAGACGCTCATGCTGGCCGTCGACTTCAAAGGTGCTACAGTGATTTTGCACCCGGTGGAAGCGTTGGCCTAGCCAACCGCACTGACCTGATCTGCAGTTTGGCCTTGTCCGTATTACGGATTTACGTCACTCCGTCCGGTGCAATCCCAACTAGCACTCGCTAATAGCAGACATCTCCTGCGCAACCTGCCCAGAACTGCGAACACGCGATCAATTTCCCCCCGGCAATCTTGTGCACGGGGCGAAAGGAACCTACTCAGTGACCGACGTCAACGTCCGTGCTTCCCTGAGCGCCCTGCGCCTCCCGGAGCTCCAAGCTCTCGCGGCCAGCCTCGGCATCAGCGGAATATCCAAACTACGTAAAGGAGAGCTCGTGGATTCCATCAACGAGATCCAGAAGACCCCCGGTGCAGAGCCGTTCGGCGATAGCGCCACGGTGACCGCTCCCGAAGAAGGCAGCGCCGCCGTCGAGGCGCGTGTTGCCGAGGTGCCCGTCGCGACCGAGCCCGTCGCATCCGACCCGTCTGCGCCTTTCGCGTCGGAGCCGGCCGCGTCTGCGCCCGCCGTCACCCGCAAGCGCGCGCCGCGCCGCGCCAGTGCCGCCGCTGGTGTGATCACCGCACCGCAGCCGAGCGCGGCCGAGAAGGCTCCCGAGGCCGCCTCGGCGTCCGTCGCCGCTGCGGCAGTGGATGCCACCGCTCCCACCGGCGACTTTGTCGTCTCGGCGTTCGACCCCGACACCGTCATCGTCGACGAGGCGGCCACGGCTGAAACCCGCGAGCACGTCCCCGCGGAGGCGCACGTCAACCGCGGTCGCTCGCGCCGCGCCACCTCGTCCGGCGACGCGCCGCAGCAGCTCGATGTCGTCGTCAACGCTGAGGCCGAGGTCGCGGCCGTCGAAGCTGTCGCACCTGCCGCGGCGACCGCACGCAGCTCGCGCAGCCGCAACGCCCGCAGCAAGACGGCCAGCGATGCCGCGGTCGCCACCGCCGCGGCCACCGAAGCCGTTGCTGCCGAGGGCACGTCTGACACCGTCTCTACTGGCTCGGCCTCGACCGATGCGTCGACTGACTCCGCCGCGACCGACTCGGCTTCGACCGACTCGGCTTCGACCGACTCGGCGTCGACCGACTCATCCTCGACCGACTCTGCCGACGAGAAGCAGGCCCCGCAGCGCGGCTCGCGCAACCGCAACCGCAACCGTGGCGGCGGCGAGAACCGCCAGCAGGACAATCGTCAGGACGGCCGCCTGCAGGATGGCCAGGACGACGAGGACCAGGGCGACTCCCGCCCGTCGGGGCGGGGCCGCAATGGCCGGCGTGGTGACTCCAACGTGCAGCAGGACAACCGCCAGCAGGACAACCGCCAGCAGGATGGCCAGGACGACGAGGACCAGGGCGACTCCCGCCCGTCCGGCCGGGGCCGCAATGGCCGGCGTGGTGACTCCAACGTGCAGCAGGACAACCGCCAGGATGGCCGTCAGGACAACCGCCAGCAAGACAACCGTCAGCAGCAAGACAACCGCCAGCAAGACAACCGCCAGCAGCAGGACAATCGCGGCGACGACCGCAGCGAGCGCCAGATGCAGGCGGATGTCGAGGGCGACCGCAGCGGACGCAACCGCTACCGCGACCGCAAGCGTCGCGGACCGGGCGCAGGTGACGACTTCGAGCCGGAAATCGCCGACGACGACGTGCTGATCCCTGTCGCCGGAATCCTCGACGTGCTCGACAACTACGCCTTCGTGCGCACAAGCGGCTACCTGCCCGGCAACAACGACGTCTACGTCTCGCTCGGTCAAGTCAAGAAGTACAACCTGCGCAAGGGTGACGCCGTCGTCGGAGCGATCCGCCAGCCGCGTGAGAACGAGAACACCGGTCGCCAGAAGTACAACGCGATCGTCAAGATCGACTCGATCAACGGGCTTCCAGTCGAGCAGGCCGCCGACCGCGTCGAGTTCGGCAAGCTCACTCCGCTTTACCCGCAAGAGCGCCTGCGCCTGGAGACCGAGCCCAATAGGCTCACCACGCGCATCATCGACCTCGTCGCCCCGATCGGAAAGGGCCAGCGCGGCCTGATCGTCTCCCCGCCCAAGGCCGGGAAGACCCTCGTGCTGCAGGCCATCGCGAACGCTATCGCGAAGAACAACCCCGAGGTTCACCTCATGGTCGTTCTCGTCGACGAGCGTCCGGAAGAGGTCACCGACATGCAGCGCACGGTGAAGGGCGAGGTCATCGCCTCGACCTTCGACCGTCCCGCCGAGGACCACACGACGGTCGCCGAGCTCGCGATCGAGCGCGCTAAGCGTCTCGTCGAGCTTGGTCACGACGTCGTCGTGCTGCTGGACTCGATCACCCGCCTCGGCCGCGCGTACAACCTCGCAGCCCCGGCATCCGGTCGCATCCTCTCCGGAGGCGTCGACTCGTCGGCGCTCTACCCGCCGAAGCGCTTCTTCGGAGCCGCCCGTAACATCGAAGACGGCGGTTCGCTGACGATCCTCGCGACGGCACTCGTCGAGACCGGATCCAAGATGGACGAGGTCATCTTCGAGGAGTTCAAGGGCACCGGCAACATGGAGCTGCGCCTGTCGCGGCACCTCGCCGACAAGCGCATCTTCCCCGCGGTCGACGTCAACGCCTCAGGCACCCGCCGGGAGGAGATGCTGATGGGCGTCGACGAGACGAAGATCAACTGGAAGCTGCGTCGTGCCCTCGCCGGCCTCGACACCCAGCAGGCGCTCGAGCTCGTGCTGACCCGCCTGAAGGACACCAAGAGCAACGTGGAATTCCTCATGCAGGTGCAGAAGTCGATGCCGTCCTCAGCGGGAACAGACAAGGGCTAAGTCGTGTTCGAGTCAGTTGAAACCCTGCTGACCGAGCATGACGAGCTTCAGGAGCAGCTTGCTGACCCGGCTCTGCACTCGGATCCGGCGAGGTCGAAGAAGGTCAACCGTCGCTACGCCGAGCTCGCGCGCATCATCGCGGCGTACCGGGAGTGGCAGCAGCTGAGCGACGACCTCGAGGCGGCCACCGAGATGGCCGAGGAGGATGCGTCGTTCGCTGCCGAGATTCCGGGTATAAGGCTGGAGCTGGATGCCGCGGCCGAGAAGCTGCGTCGCCTGCTGATCCCGCGCGATCCGCTGGATGCCCGCGACGTGATCATGGAGATCAAGATGGGGGAGGGCGGTGCCGAGTCGGCGTTGTTCGCCGCCGACCTCCTGCGCATGTACCTGCACTATGCGGAGTCCAAGCGGTGGAAGACCGAGATCATCGAACAGACCTCGAGCGACCTCGGCGGCATCAAGGACATCCAGCTTGCGATCAAGGGCTCTTCGTCCGACCCCGCCGAGGGCGTCTGGGCGCACCTCAAGTACGAGGGCGGGGTGCACCGCGTGCAGCGGGTGCCCGCGACCGAATCGCAGGGGCGCATTCACACCTCGGCAGCCGGGGTGCTCGTCTTCCCCGAGGTCGACGAGCCCGAAGAGGTCGAGATCAGCCAGAACGACCTCAAGATCGACGTCTACCGGTCGAGCGGGCCGGGCGGCCAGTCGGTCAACACGACCGACTCCGCCGTGCGCATCACCCACCTCCCGACCGGCATCGTCGTCGCGATGCAGAACGAGAAGAGCCAGCTGCAGAACAAGGAAGCCGGGATGCGCGTGTTACGCGCCCGGGTCCTCGCCCGCCAGCAGGAGGAGCTCGACGCCGAGGCGTCGCTCGTGCGCAAGAGCCAGATCCGTACGATGGACCGGTCCGAGCGCATCCGCACCTATAACTTCCCCGAGAACCGCATCGC
>JAJAZI010000016.1 GCA_026785785.1 Microbacteriaceae bacterium | reverse complement strand
TGTCGACCGGCGCCTGAAATTTCGCGCGCATCGCCTCGGCATAATGCCCGGCGAGGTCGGCCATGGTGACGCGGGGGTTGAGGTGCCGTCGCCGGTTGACCCACCAGACCCGCCGGTCCTCGGCGAACGGCATCATCAGCTCGGCGTGGAATCGGCGCTCCGTGCCCGTCGGCGGTTCGTTGTGGGCGACGAGTCCGGGAATGAGCAGCAGGGGCTCGCCCATGCCGACTGAGAGGTACGGCATGTGCCCCGGCCAGAGGCCCTGGTGGCGGATGCTGGTGTTGTAGCTGCTGCTCGGGTGGTCGTCGGCGGTCTGGCTGCGTGAGTCGTGGGGCATCGGCGGGTCCTTTCTCGATGTCCCCTCAGGATAAAGAGGTGAACGGGTGCTGGGGAGGGAGTTGACTCTCTGCGGTCGAACGAGGATGGCCCAGGTGCCCACGGGTCGCCACCGTCAGCGCGAGGGGGACGGCCACGTAGGTGCCGAGGATCACGGCGTCGACGATCGCGGCATCCGGAACGAGGGTCAGGTAGTCCTGTGCCGGGGTGAAGCTCGCGTGCAGCACCAGACAGACCACCACGCTGCCGGTGCGGTTGTAGAGCCAGGTGGAGAAGAACGCGAGCACGAGCGGCGCGATGAAGCAGAGCGGGCCGGAGAGCGGGATGTGCCAGATGCCCCAGCCGAGGCCGATGGTGAGGGTCGCGATCAGGGGCGACCGGCGCTGCTGCAGCGCGGGGAGGGTGAAGCCGCGCCATCCGGGTTCCTCGATGCCGCGGCCGATCGTGGCGACCGCCAGGAGTGTGCCGGGGTCGGCCGGCGCGAGAGAGTCGAAGAGGCTCAGGTCGAGGAGCCCAGGTCGGGGGCCTGGCCCAGCACGAACTGCACGCGGCTGAGGACGGCGGCGGGGTAGGGGCTGGGGCCCCTGTCGTGGCTTGATCCTCCTCTCCGGTTCTCCTCCCCAGGGCCGCCCGTGAGTCGGTTGTTCGCCGAATTCCTCGGGTCGGGCTGCAATGTCGGTGGCCATTACGATCCTGTCGCCATGACAACTCCCCGACCGTCCATCGACCAGATCCTCACCCAGTTTTTCGCCCTCCGGCCGGCCACCGGCGTGGGACTCAGGCGGCAGCGCTTTCTCGATCCGCTGCTGCGGCGGTACCTCGAAACGGAGGGATATCGCTCGCTCACCACCCCGCTTCTCGCCGAGCTCGCGATCGAGCGGGAGTTCGAGCCCGCGGGGGCGTTCGCCCGGATCATGAATGCTGGCGACCTGATCTACACCCTCCCCGGATTCATCGAGCCGCCGTGGCTTCAGGAGAACCTGCTGCTTCGCAAACCCCAGATCGACCTGGTTGCCGGGCTCGCGGCCCTTGTCGTCGGCCGATACCTCGGGCCGGAGGACTTCGCCTGCGCGTTGATGGAGGTCGACGCCACAATCAGAAGGGCGCGGTTGCAGCTCAAGCTCGACCGCCGTGCCGCGCAGTTCGACCGGCAGGGGTGACGCGGCGTCCCCCGGGGGCGCAGAATCCGCGGCTCCGGATTCCGCCGGGCGCCACCTCGTGAAAGCATGGGGCGATGACCTACCGTGCCGCCGAGACCCGCTACGACTCCATGCCCTACCGCCGCACCGGAAAGAGCGGCCTGCTGCTGCCGGCGGTGTCGCTCGGCCTGTGGCAGAACTTCGGACAGGACGTGCCGTTCGAGCGGCAGCAGCAGATTCTGCGCCGCGCGTTCGACCTCGGCGTGACGCACTTCGACCTCGCGAACAATTACGGGCCGCCCCCCGGCAGCGCCGAGGAGAACTTCGGGGAGCACCTGCGTCGCGACTTCGCGCCCTACCGGGACGAGCTCGTCATCTCGTCGAAGGCCGGCTACGACATGTGGCCGGGCCCCTACGGCGACAACGGATCCCGCAAGTACCTGCTCGCAAGCCTCGACCAGTCGCTCGACCGCATGGGCCTCGAGTACGTCGACATCTTCTACTCGCACCGTGCCGACCCCAACACCCCCCTCGAGGAAACCATGGGTGCGCTGCACACCGCGGTGACCTCGGGCAAGGCGCTCTACGCGGGGATCTCCTCGTACTCGCCGGCGCGCACGCGCGACGCGGCGCTGATCCTCGCCGACCTCGGCACGCCGCTGCTCATCCACCAGCCCTCCTACTCGATGTTCAACCGCTGGATCGAGGAGGACCTGCTCGACACTTTCGAAGACCTCGGTGCCGGGTGCATCGCCTTCTCGCCGCTCGCCCAGGGGCTGCTCACCGACCGGTACGTCGGCGGCATCCCCGCCAATGCGCGTGCGGCCCGCGAGGGGTCGATGCAGAAGAACATGGTCAACGAGGCGACGCTCAAGTCGATCGGCGGACTGACCGAGATCGCCGAGAGCCGCGGGCAGACCCTGGCGCAACTCGCCATCGCGTGGACGCTGCGCAACAAGAACGTGACCTCGGCGCTTGTCGGGGCCTCGTCGGTCGCGCAGCTCGAGGCCAACCTTGCCGCGGTCGCTAAGCTCGAGTTCACAAACGACGAGCTGACCGCGATCGACGAGTACGCGGTCGACATGGGAATCAACCTGTGGGCCGAGTCGAGCGATGTGGTGTGAGAGGCGCGCTCGGGGTGGTGCTGTCGGGGCGGCGCTGTGCTCGGGAAACCGCTGTGCTCGGGGCAGCGCTGTGCTCGGGGCGACGCTGTGGCGTACGTGGTCGCCGCTCCCATGATGTGAGGTCCTGGGCTGTTGGCGGGATCATCCGTCGATATCGGGCCGCCGACGCATCCGCAACCCTCTCTGTCTTCCTGCTCGCGGTGCGCAAGACCGCGTCGGCGCACTATGACGCGCGACAGGTCGCGGTCTGGGCGCCGGACGATATCGACCTCGCCGAGTGGGGGCGCACGCGCGCGGCCGTGGCCACTCGCGTCGCCGAGATCGACGGCCACGTCGTGGGATTCACCGACCTCGACGGCGCCGGACACGTCGACATGCTTTTCGTTCACCCGTCATTCGGCCGCCGAGGCGTCGCGAGCGCCCTGTTCGAGACCGTGCTCGCGGATGCGCGGCGGGTGGGGCTCACGACCCTGACCGTCGACGCGAGCCTGACCGCGCGCGCATTCTTCGAGCGGAACGGCTTCGTCGTCGTCGCCCAGCAGCACGTCGAGCGGAACGGGGTGCGGTTGACGAACTTCCGCATGCGGTTGGAGCTCACAGGCTGACGCACTTCTCCTCCCCGGGCAGAAGTTATGCACAGATGAATATCCAGATCAGAAGTCCGATTCGATGGTCGGTCGCCTGCTGTTGACTGGTCCCATGACGAGGTCGAGCGACTACCTGATCGAGGCGCAGCACGCGCTTGAACAGGTGTTGCCGACGGATGCTGACGCCGCACTCCTGACCGACGCCGAGCTTCTCGCTGCCATGCCAGCGGTCGAGGCGATCGTGCGCCAGGCCGAGGTACTGGTCGCGCAGCTCGCCTTCGAGGTAGCCCATCGATCGCGCCGGGAGCTTGGTCATTCCGGGCTGGCGTCCCGGCAGGGGTTCGTGAACCCGGAGTCGCTCGTGCGCTCGCTGACCCGGTCGGGCCTGCGGGAGGCGAGCCGCAGCATCCGCGTCGGCACGATGCTGGGGGAGTCAGCCGCCGCGGGCGACGAGGGAACGCCGTTCGACGCGATCGCGACCGCGGTGCGCGAGGGGCGCATCGGGGTGGAGGCCGCGGACGGCGTCTATCGCGCCCTCGTGCCGGTCGTTGAGGAGATCGATCCCGAGTTGCTCCGTTTGGCCACCGCGACGCTCGCTCATGAGGGCGAGACCGCCAACGCCGACGATCTGACGAGGATGGCGCGCGGGCTGCGCGACACCCTCGATCGGCGGGGCGTTGTGGACCGCGCAAGCTTCCTGCGCGCCAAGCGCTCGCTTTGCCGCGGCCGGGTCATCGACGGGCTACGCAGGATGAGCCTCGTGCTCGATCCGGAGTCCGACGCGATCATCACGGGGGCGATCGACGCAGCGATGAGCCCGCGGCTCGGCGGGCCCCGGTTCACTGACGAGGGCGACAAAGACCGGGCCGCCGGCCTCCTCGACGACGACCGCACCAACGAGCAGATGGCCCTCGACGCGCTCACCGAGCTTGTGCGCATCGGCGTCGATCGCGACGACGGAACCATTCTCGGCTCGATCAAGCCCGGGCTGCGCGTCACGATCTCGTTCGATGACCTCACGCGGGCGATCAACGAGCACGGGCATGAGCACCCCGAGACCGACACAGGCGTCGCCTGGCTCGAGGGCTGCTCCGAGCCGATGCCAGCCTCGACCGCCCGCCGCATCCTGTGTGACCAGGGGGCGCTGCCCATCGTGCTCGGCGGTGCGAGCGAGGTGCTCGATCTGGGGCGCACCCGTCGGCTGTTCTCCCGCGCTCAGCGGGTCGCCCTCGCGGGCAAGTTCGGCGGATGCATGTTCGGCGGCTGCGACAGGCCCGCCAGCTGGTGCGAGGCGCACCACATCGACCCTTACGACCCCGGCGGCCCGACCGACCTCGACAACGGCATCCTCCTCTGCCGCCGACATCACATGCTGTTGCACGATCACGGGTGGCGCATTGACCGCGTGGGAGACGGTTACGTGCTGATCCCGCCGCTCTCGGTCGACCCCGAGCGCACCCCGCGCCCGATGCCGAACAAGCTCCCGCCCTGGTTGCGAGCCGGATGAGGCGTGGGCAAGCGGGCAAGTAAAGGCAGCGGCAGGAGCAGTGGCGGCGGCAGCGGCGGCGGCGTCGAGGCGCCGCGCGCATTCCTCGGCGGACAGTCCGACGGTGGCTTCGACCTCGTAGGCGGCGGCGACCTCGATGGCGTCGACGAGCGGAGGGTCAGAGATCACGGAATCCGCCATCTGCTGGTGCCCCATCTCGGTGGTTCGGGTCGGTCGTGGCTCAGCGTAGGCGTGCGTTCGATTGCTTGTGCAGGGGTGCAGGGGTGCAGGGGTGCAGGGGTGCAGGGATCGCAGGGTCACTGGTTCGCAGGGTGCTGCCAACGGCGGCGCTCTACTCGGCCAGATCCTGCCAGCCGTCGCCCTCCACGTACTCGAAGATGATGTTCGTCTCGGTGTGGGCGACCGCCGGATGCTCCGCGAGATGCTCGAGCACGAAGTCGCGCAGGCCCGTGGCATCGCGAGCGGCGACGTGCAGCAGGTAGTCGTCCGCACCACCCGTATGGAACAGGCCGATGACCCCCGACCAGTGCGGCGCCTTCGATCGAAAGTCATCGATCTGCGCCCGCGCATGCCGCCCGAGCCGCACCGAGATGAGCGCCTGCAGCGACGCGCCGAGCGCCGTGAGGTCGACGATCGCCCGGTATCCGCGGATGTGCCCAAGCTGCTGCAGCCGGCGCAACCGCGTCGATACGGTGGACTCCGCGACCCCGACCTCGGCGGCGAGCGCGGACCCGGATGCGCGGGCGTTGATCGACAGTGCGCGCAGCAGCGCGCGGTCGACGCGATCGAGTTCGGGCTTCTTCGGTCCGAGGGGAGAACGGTCGGTCATGACTGCAGCTTATGCGCGCAGAAGCGCTTTTAGTGAAGCTACTGCGGTGATCCTTGCGGATAGCGCCAGCATCTGTTTGCCTCGACCCATGTCGCCATCGCTGCCGTCCCCGTCCGAGTCCGCATCCCGGCCTGCACCCGCACGCCACATCGACACGATCGCAGTGCATGCGGGGATGGCCGGAGTCACGGCATCCGGCTCCCACGTTCCGACCATCGACCTGTCGACTACGAACCCGCTGGCCGGCATCGAGTCGGGCGGCGACTCGTACGAGAACCTCGCGACCGGGGGCACACCGAACCCCGGGGATTCCGCCGTGTACCAGCGGCTCTGGCAGCCCGGTGTCGCCCGTTTCGAGGATGGGCTGTCTGCGCTCGAGGGCTCCGAGGGCACTGTCGCCTTTGCGAGCGGGATGGCCGCGCTCACCGCCGTGCTGATCGCCTGCGTGACCGCGGGCAAGCCGCACGTCGTGGCGCTGCGTCCGCTCTACGGCGGCACCGACCACGTGCTCGCGACCGGGCTGCTCGGAACATCTGTCACCTGGGTCGATGCCGATGGCGTTGCCGACGCCATCCGGCCGGACACCGGCCTCGTGCTGCTCGAGTCGCCCGCGAACCCGACGCTCGAGATGACCGATATCCGTGCGGTTTCGGATGCCGCCGGCACGGTTCCCGTGATGGTCGACAACACCTTTGCAACGCCCGTTCTGCAACGCCCGATCGAGTCGGGCGCGACGCTCGTGATGCACAGCGCCACGAAGTACCTCGGTGGACACGGCGACGCGATGGGCGGCACTATCTCCGGACCCGAGGAGTGGATGGTGCGCCTCCGCCAGGTGCGCGCACTGACTGGCGGGCTGATGCATCCGTTCGGGGCCTACCTGCTGCAGCGCGGACTGCGCACCCTGCCCGTGCGGGTGCGCGCGCAGCAGACGACCGCGGCGCTCGTGGCGGAGCGACTCGTCGGGCATCCGGCCATTGCGCGCGTGCTCTATCCGGGGCTTCCGGGGCAGGATCCGCAGCGGCTCATCGGGCGGCAGTCGTCCGGTGCGGGGGCGCTCATCGCGCTCGACCTCGCCGGCGGATTCGACGCGGCGGCTCGCTTCACCGAGGCGTGCTCGCTGATCACCCACGCGGTGTCGCTCGGCGGGATCGATTCGCTCGTGCAGCATCCGGCGTCGCTGACGCACCGTCCGGTCGAGGCGAGTGCGCGTCCCGGTGCCGGGATCGTGCGGATCTCGATCGGGCTCGAGCACGCGAATGACCTGATGGAGGACATTCTGAAGGCGCTTGAGGCGGCGCTGGGGGATGCCGTGGTGGATGAGGCAGCGGGGGACCTCGCTGCGGCGGATGCTTCGGCCTCGGCTCTGGCTTCGGCTCCGGCACCGGCTTCGGACGCGGTGGATGCCGCGGCTGCCGCGGCTGCGGCTTCGGACGCGGTGGATGCTGCGTCTGTCGCGGCTGCGGCGGATGCGGGGCAGGTGGCTTCCGTGAGGGCGTTGGCGGCGGCCCCGCGGTCGGGCTCGCCGCTCTCGTCGCCGCAGGCGCTCGAGAAGAACCACGCGCTCAGCCTGATCTGAGGGGTTTGGCCTTGCGAGGCGCTCCTGACCGGTCGTCCCGGCCGATCAGCGTTCCTAACTCCGGAGATCTGGCGGAAACGCCGGTTTTCGTGGCGTCGGAGCACGGCGATTCGCGTTTAGTCCTGAGTTACGAGCGCACCTGACGCGGTGCCGGGGTGGACGGCTTCATTAGGGTGGGCGTCCGGCCGGGGTCGGTGGCCGGCCGGGGTCGGCGGCCAGCCGGGGTCGGCGGCCAGCCGGGCTAGATGGCCAGCTCAGGTCGACGCACAGCGGTCACCGTCAGTCCGCAGCATCCGACCGCGGCGCGAGGTGCGTGCTGAATCAGTCGTTCGCGAGGCGCATGACCTCCTCGGGGCACCGTGCTTCTCGCATTGGGGCTATGCGTCGTTCTGCTCTCGGGAACTGGCTCGTGTTGCGGAAAGTACCCCGGGGCCCCCGCCACGCAACGGTTCGCCGCGGTGTGGTCGATGCTTGGTGCGTTGTGCCAGTCAGCTCTCAGGCGGCGCCTCATGCGTGCCGAGGGTCAACCCAACAGCCAACCGAAGGCGTGTGGCTGGTGGTGCTCCGCTACCTCGCCGACCGAGGGCGTGCGGCAGGTGCTCCGCTACCTCGCCGACCGAGGGCGTGCGGCAGGTGCTCCGCTACCTCGCCTGGCGGGACCGGCGCTCGGCGTCGCGAGCGGCGACGCGCTCCTTCTCGGCGCGCACCTCGAACTGGGTGGCGCGTTCCTGAACGAGCCACGCGGGCGGGGCCTGCAGCAGCGCCAGGATCTCGGCCGACGTGAGCGGCTCGGTGATCTCGCCGCGGGCCAGGCCGCTGATCGAGACGCCGAGCTTGCCGGCGACGACGGGGCGCGGGTGGGGTCCGGTCGAGCGAAGTTCGGTGAGCCAGGCAGGGGGGTTTGCGAGCAGCTCGTTGTATGCGTCACGCGTGATCGGCTGGTCTCGGAACTCGGTCGGTGCCGCCTCCAGCAGGATACCGAGCTTCTTCGCCGCGGGCTCGGGTTTCATGGTCTGCGTGGTCTTGGGCGAAGTCATCCGATAATCGTACTCCGCGCGTCCGGTCCGCCGGGTTGCCAGCTCGTGCAGCCTGCCACCAGCCGGGGCGCCTGCATTAGCCTGAGAGCTGCCGCGAATGCGTCGCGGCCAACGGGAGGATGCGCGTGGACGACGAGCAGGATCCCTTCAGGATCGCCGCGGTACCGGGCGTGACCCTCACCAAGTGGACCCGAGCGTGGCAGGAACGCCGCCCGGACGCCCCGCTGCAGGTTCTGCGCAGCGCCGCCGAGACCCAGTCCGCCGTGCTGCACGATGGCTCGGCCGACGTGAGCTTCGTGCGGCTGGCCGGTGGCGAGGATGCCGGGAGCGCGCTCGACGCGCTCGGCGACGACGACCTGAGCGCGATCACGCTGTACGTCGAGGCTCCCGTCGTCGTCGTGCCGAAGGAGCATCCGCTCGCCGAGTTCGACTCTGTGACGCTCGCCGACCTCGAGCCCGAGAATCACCTCGCCGGCGAGTGGGAGGACGCGATCGAACTCGTCGCCGCGAACGTCGGCGTCGTGATCGTGCCGCAGTCGATCGCGCGCCTGCATGCCCGTAAGGACGTCGCCGCCGTTCCCGTGACGGATGCTGCCGAGACCCGCATCGCGATCGCCTGGCTCATGGCGACGACGACCGAGCGGGTCGAGGAG
>JAJAZI010000015.1 GCA_026785785.1 Microbacteriaceae bacterium | reverse complement strand
GCGTTCGCCGAGGAGCGACACCGGGGCGGCGGTTCCCTCGCCCAGCCGCACCGTTCTCCCGGCCTCGGCGAGGGTGACCCGCCCGCGCTCGGTGATCAGCGCTGCGGGGGAGGTGTGCCCGGACGATTTCGCCAGCCCGCCCTGGCCAAGCGTCGGGCGGGAGCGCACGCTGAGTTCCCCCGCGGCACGCACCAGCAGCGCATCGACCTGCCGTTTCAGGTCGTAGCCGAAGCGGATCGCCCGCAGCAGGCCCGCATCGGACATGGTCTCCACATCCAGCTGCGCCGGAGCGACCGCGATCACCCCGAAGGATGCACCGGCTGCCGTGCCAGTGGCGGGGTGCTCGCCGACCTGATCGCCGAACCCGGTGAGCGCACCAGCCCACACCGACGCGAACGCGTGAGCGCTAACGGCGAGGGGATCGGTTGCTTTGGACATACCCCCATATTGACAGGCGCCACCGACATTCCCGCCGACACCAAACCACACCCTGATCTGGGGTATTGGCTGTGGATAACCCTCCTAGAGCAGGGCCTGTGGAGGAGGAGTCGCAGGCTCCCCTGTGCGGCGTTTCGACACGTGCGCGAGAGCGCGCTGCTCAACCCGCAGGAACTCGCGGCGCGGACACGGCCGCGGGCGGCCTGCTTAATCAACAGGCATACGGCCCGGGGCGGCACTGCTTAATCGGCAGAAATCCGCGCGCAACGACTACTGCCGCGTCAGCCGCTCGATGAGCTCGCGGTAGCGCGCGGCGGTCTGCGCCACGACCTCCGGCGGCAGGGGCGGTGGCGGCGAGCCCTCGCCTGAGGTCGGGTCCCAGTTCGCGGCGAGCCAGTTGCGCACGATCTGCTTGTCGAAGCTGTCGCCCCGGTTTCCGGACTCCCACAGCGCGGCATCCCAGAATCGGCTGCTGTCGCTCGTGAGCACTTCGTCGCCGAGCGTGATCTCGCCCGTCTCGGGGTCGGCGCCGAACTCGAATTTGGTGTCGGCGAGGATGATTCCGCGCCCGGCGGCGATCTCGGATGCCCGGCGGAAGATCTCCAGGCTCCTCTCCCGCAGTGCCGTGGCGACGTCCTCGCCCACGAGTTCGACGGTGCGCTCGAAGGTGATGTTCTCGTCGTGGTCGCCGAGCGTCGCCTTGAACGCCGGCGTGTAGATCGCCTCGGGCAGGCGGTCGCCGTTCTCGAGTCCGGCCGAGAGGGGAACGCCGCAGACGCTCTGGGTCTGCTGGTACTCCCGCCATCCGGATCCGACGAGGTACCCGCGCACAACGCACTCGATCGGGAACATGTCGAGCTTTTTCACCAGCATCGCGCGGCCGGCGACGGACTCGGGCAGCCCAACGGATGCCTCGGGGTCGCCCGCGACGGGCGCCACGATGTGGTTCGGGATGCCGCCGAGCCGGGCGAACCACCACAGGCTCAGCTGGGTAAGCAGGGAGCCCTTGCCCGGGATGCCGGGTTCGAGGATGTGGTCGAACGCGCTCACCCGGTCGCTCGCGACTACGAGCATCCGCCCCGGGTATTTCGGCGAAAAGTACAGGTCGCGCACCTTGCCGGAGTATTCGTGGGTCCAGCCGGGGAGATCAGTCGCGTCGGTCACGCTCCCCATTATTCACTGCCTGAGAAGCCACCCACTGCAGCGGAGGCCGCCGCCGGCATCTGTCCCCCGCCCGCCCTACTCTGCGACGCGCGCCGCGATGTCGGTGCGGTACTGCCCGCCCTCGAGCTTGATGACCTTGAGCGCCCGGTACGCCCGTGCCCGGGCCTCGGTGAAATCCGGGGCGGTGGCGACGACACTGAGCACGCGGCCGCCGGTCGCGACGAGGTCGGTGTTGTTGAGGGTCGCGGTGGCGGCGTGGGCGATCGTGATGCCGGGCATCGCGAGGGCCTCGTCGAGTCCGGTGATGACGCGTCCGGTGATCGGATCCTCGGGGTATCCCTCGCTCGCGAGCACAACGGTGACGGCGACATCGGCGGTGAACTGGGGGCGCGGCAGTGAGCCGAGGCCGCCTGTCGACGCGGCGAACAGCAGGCCGCTGAGCGGGGTGATGAGGCGCGGCAACACCGCCTGCGTCTCCGGATCGCCAAAGCGGGCGTTGAATTCGATGACGCGGATGCCGCGGTCGGTCACGATCAGTCCGCAATACAGCAGCCCGATGAACGGCGTCTGCTCTGCGGCGAGCTGGCGCACGGTCGGGATCGCGATCGTGTTGATGACCTCGTCGACGAAGCCCTCGGGCAGCCAGGGGAGCGGCGAGTAGGAGCCCATTCCGCCGGTGTTGGGGCCGAGGTCGCCGTCAAAGAGGCGCTTGTAGTCCTGAGCGGGGGAAAGCGGCAGCACGCTGTGGCCGTCGCTGAGCAGGAATAGCGACACCTCCTGGCCGGCGAGAAACTCCTCGACGAGCACACTGCCCTGGTGCAGCCAGTACTCGGCGTGCGCGATGGCGGCGGTGCGCTCGCCGGTCACGAGCACGCCCTTGCCGGCCGCGAGCCCGTCGGCCTTGACGACGTAGGGGGCGCCGTACTCGTCGATGGCTTCGATGGCCTCCCCAAGGGTGCCCGCCCGCGTCGCCTGGCCGGTCGGGACTCCGGCGGCATCCATGATCCGCTTGGCGAAGGTCTTGCTTCCCTCGAGCTGGGCGGCCGCCTTGCCCGGGCCGAACACGGCGATGCCGCGGTGGCGCAGAGCGTCGGCGACGCCGGCGACGAGGGGGGCCTCCGGGCCGATGATGACGAACTCGATGTCGTTGTCGAGCGCGAAGCCGGCGACGACCGGACCGTTCGTCGGGTCGAGGTGGATCACAGGAACATCGAGGGCGATGCCGGCGTTGCCGGGTGCCGCGGTGATGTCGTGGCCCGCGTTCTCCGCGAGCAGTGCCGTGATGATGGCGTGTTCACGCGCGCCGGAGCCAAGAACAAGGATTCTCACCCTGCAAGGTTAGCGGGGCGGTTGTTACCGTAGAACCATGGGCAGAGCGAAAATTGTGGCACTCGTCGGCGAAGCGGCGGTTCGGCAGGCGCTGCTGCCCGAGGCGGATCGGGAGACGACCGCCGTCGCGGTGCGCTACCTGTTGCAGGTGCTCGCCGAGAACGCGCCCGGCGGCACCGTCGAGGTGCGGGTTCCGCCGTTCGGTGCGGTGCAGTGCATCGAGGGTCCGAATCACACCCGTGGCACTCCTCCGAACGTCGTCGAGACGGATGCCGCGACCTGGCTGCAGCTCGCGACCGGCGGAATCGGGTGGGCGGATGCCATGCAGCGCGGCAGCGTTTCCGCCTCCGGCCAGCGCGCGGACCTCACCGCCGAGCTCCCCGTGCTGTGGCAGCGAACTCCCGCTTGAGTCGGCGAGAATAGGGGCATGACCGACCAACAGCCCCAAGGTACCGACCCCACGGGCAGCACTCCCCCGGCCGGCGCAGATCCGGCGGGCGCGACTGGCCGGGCGGGCACGGAATCTGGCTCTTCGCGCGCGACTGGCCAGGCGGGCGCGACCCCCGCGGGCACCGACTCCGCGGGCACCTCGACGAGCGAGGGACGCGTGACCATGCGCCGCGCCCCGCGCTATCCGCGCTTCATCCTGCTCGGGGCAGGACTAGGCGCGATCGTCGCGTACATCCTCACGGCGGCGTTCCCGATCGACCCGCTCGTCGGATTCGCCGCGCTGTTCGGCTACTTCGCGCTCATCGGCGTCTCCGCCGGCGCCGCGATCGGCGGGCTCATCGCAATCGCTCTCGACACGGTCGCCACGCGTCGCGCGAAGACCTTCGGCGCCGAGCGCACGGTCGTCGACCCGACGCCGGAAGACGTCGAGGGCGACCTCGAAGACTGACCTCCGGCTTTCGTCATTCAGGAGTTTGAGGTCACGTGGGCTTGCAGAATTCAGGAGTTTGAAGCTGGTCCGGCTTTCAGAATTCAGGAGTTTGGCCGGGTCTAACCTTCAGCACTCAGGAGTCTCGCCCGCGCTCAGCGAAAAACTGGCCCGAGCGGATGCCTACCAGCGGCGGTTCAGCTCGGTTTGGCAGCATCCGCCCACCGGGTCATGAATGATGAAAGCCGGATCGGGCCGTCACTCCTGAATAATGAAAGCCCCCTGGCCCAGCCACTCCTGAATTCTGAAAGCCCCCTGGCCCAGCTACTCCTGAATGATGAAAGCCCCCTGGCCGAGCCACTCCTGAATAATGAAAGCCGCGGGGCTAGCTGGCCTGATTCCGCTCGACCCAGTTCAGGTACTCGGGCGAGACCGAGCCAGTGACGTAGTCGCCCGTGAAGCAGCTCATCTCGAGCTCGGTGACCGACGAGCCGGCGATGATCGCCGCCTGCATGTCCGCGACCTCCTGAAAGATCAGGTCGTCCGCGCCGAGCTCAGTGCGAATGTCGGGGATCTTCTTGCCGTGCGCCACGAGCTCGTGCCGGGTGGGCATGTTGATGCCGTAGACGTGCGGAAAGCGCACGGGCGGTGCCGCCGACGTGAAGGTGACCTTGTTGGCCCCGGCGAGCCTCGCCATCTCGACGATCTCCCTCGACGTCGTGCCGCGCACGATCGAGTCGTCGACGATGAGGATGTTCTTGCCGCGGAACTCGCTGCCCATCGCGTTGAGCTTCTGCCGCACGCTCTTCTTGCGCTCCGCTTGCCCCGGCATGATGAACGTGCGGCCGACGTAGCGGTTCTTGTAGAACCCCTCGCGGTACTCGAGCCCGAGCTTGCGGGCCACCTGCATCGCCGCGGGCCTGGCCGAATCCGGGATGGGCATGACGACGTCGATGTCGCCGCGCGGGGTGTACTTCGCGATCGTGTCGGCCAGCCTGTCGCCGAGCCGCAGTCGCGCCTCGTAGACCGAGATGCCATTCATGACCGAGTCGGGCCGGGCGAGGTACACATACTCGAACGAGCACGGGATCAGCCGCGGGTTCGCCGCGCACTGCTTCGAGGTCATCTCGCCGTCGACGGCGATGAAGATCGCCTCGCCGGGCGCGACATCCCGAACCATCTCGTATCCGCCGCTCTCGAGCACGAGCGACTCCGACGCGACGACCCATTCGTAGCCGACCATGCCCTTGGGGCGCCGGCCCAGGACGAGCGGACGGATGCCGAACGGGTCACGGAACGCGAGCAGGCCGTGTCCGGGAATGAGCGCGATCGTGGCGTATGAACCCTCGACCCGCTCGTGCACGCGCTCGACCGCCGCGAAGATCTGCGAGGGGTCGAGGTCGGCGCCGGACACCTGCTGCTGCAGCTCGTGTGCGAGCACGTTGACGAGCAGTTCGGTGTCGGATGTCGTGTTGAGGTGGCGCCGGTCGACGTCGAACAGCTCCTGGGTGAGCTCGCGCGTGTTCGTGAGGTTTCCGTTGTGCACGAGAACGATGCCGTAGGGCGCGTTCACGTAGAACGGCTGGGCCTCCTCCTCGTTGGAGGCGGATCCGCGGGTCGCGTAGCGCACGTGGCCGAGGCCCATCGTGCCGGGCAGCGCGCGCATGTCACGGGTGCGGAATGCCTCCCGCACCTGTCCTTTTGCCTTCACCATGTGGAAGATGCGGCCGTCGGCCGTGGCGATGCCGGTAGAGTCCTGGCCGCGGTGCTGCAGCAGGAGGAGGCTTTCGTAAACGAGTTGGTTGGCGGGTTCCGAAGAAACGATGCCGACAATGCCACACATTCGTGGGCGTGCTCCAGACCATAGAGTTGTACCGCAGCTGAATAACGCGGCGCAAACCAGTCTTTCACGCTCACGAACGGAACCGCGAATGTCGAACAGTTACAGTGCCGCCGGCGTGGACACCGCCGCCGGGGATCTCGCCGTCGAGCTCATGAAGTCGGCCGTCTCCGCCACCCACGGCCCCGGCGTCGTCGGTGGCGTCGGCGGCTTCGCGGGCCTGTTCGACGTGTCGTTCCTGAAGTCGTTCGAGCGTCCGCTGCTCGCGACCTCGACGGACGGCGTCGGGACCAAGGTCGCGATCGCGCAAGCGCTCGACAAGCACGACACGATCGGCCTCGACCTCGTCGGCATGGTCGTCGACGACATCATTGTCGTCGGCGCGAAGCCCCTGTTCATGACCGACTACATCGCCTGCGGCAAGGTCGTCCCCGAGCGGATAGCGGCGATCGTCGCGGGCATCGCGCGCGGATGCTCCGAGACCGGCACTGCCCTCGTCGGCGGGGAGACGGCCGAGCACCCGGGCCTCCTCGGCCCCGACGACTACGATGTCGCGGGCGCGGCCGTCGGCGCAGTCGAGGCGGATGCCCTGCTCGGCGCGCACCGGGTGACCGACGGCGACGTCGTGGTCGCGCTCGAATCATCCGGCCTGCACAGCAACGGCTATTCGCTCGTGCGGCACATCCTCGCCGGGCGGGACGCGGGCTATACCGACCACTCGGACGACCTCGGCGGCCTCATCGGCGAGGTGCTGCTCGAGCCGACACGGCTCTACACCGCGCCGCTGCTGCGGCTGCTCGACGACCCGGTCACGGGCGACGGCGTGCACGCGCTCAGCCACGTCACCGGCGGCGGCATTGCCGCGAACCTCGCCCGCGTGCTGCCGGTGGGCGCCTGGGTCGAGCTCGAGCGCGGTAGCTGGACGCCGCAGCCCGTCTTCCAGGTGCTCGCTGAGTGGGGCGGCCTCTCGCTCGCCGACACCGAGGGCACCTGGAACCTCGGCATCGGCATGATCGCCGTGGTGCGCGCCGACAAGGCCGCGATCATCGTCGACCGGCTCACCTCGGGCGGAATCCCAGCCTGGACGCTCGGCGTCGTCTCGACCGCCGCCCGCGACCTCACCGGATTCGAGCAGGGCGCGAAGGGTGTCGACGGGGGCGCGGTTCGCCTTGTCGGTGCCCACGCCTGAGCGCCCCGGATGCGGGGGTGGTTTGCGGATGCCGCAGGGTCTAGTTTCTTGTAGATGACCGATCCGCAGAATTCTCCCGCCCTGCCGCCGCAGCCCGGCAGCGGCTACGAAACCAACCCGTACCAGTCGAACGGCTTCTCGCAGGAGCCGGAGCGCGGGCTCAGCATCGCGAGCATGGTGCTCGGCATCCTGTCGCTGTTCTTCGGGTTCACCGTCGTGGTGCCGATCGTCGGACTCGTGCTTGGCGCGATGGCGCTGCGGCGTGAGCCGGGGGGCCGGGCCTTCGCCCTCGCGGGCGTCTGGATCAACGGCGGGATCCTGTTGCTCGGGCTCGTCCTGGTCGTGATCCTTATTGTCGCACTGAGCGTCGGGATCTTCTCGATCCCGGCGTTCATCGAAATGACAAGCAACGTGGCCGTGCTCAACGCCTGAGCGGTGAGCGCTGGGAGGATCGGCCGGGACCGGCGTTAGGACAGCGCGGCGGCGAGGCCAGCGCCGAAGCCAGGCCAGCGCCGAAGTTGGGCTGGCGTCGAAGTTGGGCCTGCGCCGAAGTTAGGCGCTCTGTGCCTCGGGAGACTCTTCGGCCCTGTTGTCGCCATCTTCGTCGGCGTCGCCATCTTCGTCGTTGTCTTCGTCGGCGTCGTCATCTGCGTCGTCGGCGTCAACCGCGTGAGGGTCGGCGGCGACATCCGCCCACTTGTCGATGAGTTCATCCTGCTCGGGCGAGGAGTG
>JAJAZI010000014.1 GCA_026785785.1 Microbacteriaceae bacterium | reverse complement strand
CGCAGCGTCGCCCGGGCGCTCAGGGCGAAGTAGCGGGTGACGCTCATGCCGCTGAACAGTTCCTCGAAGGCCTGGCCGCGTGTCTTGCCGGTTTCGGTCTGCACCGCGTCGAGCAGAAGCTCCTTGCCTGACAGCAGCAGGTCGTGTGCACGCAGCAGGATGGCGCGCCGGTGCGCCCAGCCCGCGCGCGCCCAGGCGAGCTGGGCAAGCCGGGCCCGGGCGGCGGCATCCAGAACATCGGCCGCACTGCTCGTCGGAAGTTCGTGCAGCACGTGCTCGGTGAACGGCGCGAGCACGGTAGTAGTCGCGCCACCGGACGCGGAAATGTCGAGATCGAGGTCGTCGATCACGAGCCTGTTGAGGGAGGAGGCACGCATGGTCGAACGCTACACGCTGAGGCCCTGAGACCGCCGAACCCTGCCGCTGTGCTGCACATCAGCCTAGGCGACTCCCTCGTGCGCGGCCTGGAATCGCTGTGCCTCCGCGCGGAGCTCCTGCACGACGCGGCGCACCGAGGGGCGCTCGGCTCGATCGGGCCGCATGAGCGCCGAGATCTGCCTCGTTGCCCGGATGCCGCTGAGCGGCCGAGTGATGAGTCCGTTCTCGTGGTCGTTCGTCGTGTATCTCGGCAGCACCGCGATGCCGTGACCGGCGGCGACCACCGCCTCGACGATGCCGTTGTCGACGAACCGTTGCCCGATGAGCGCGGGCGAGCCGTTGGCCACCTCGATCTCTCGGAGAATGCGGTCGAACGGGAATCCGTGGGGAACGCCGATCCAGGTTTCGTCGACAAGGTCGCTCGGCAGCAGCGTCGTCTTGGCGGCGAGGCGGTGGCCGAGCGGCAGGCCCACATCGAGCGGCTCCTGCATGAGCGGCACGACAGCGAGGCCGCGCTCCTTCCATGACGGCAAGTTGCCGGGGGAGTCGGCGAGCACGATGTCGAAGTCGGGGATCAGGTCGGCGAAGTCGGAGACAAGGGGATCCTGGTCGCTGCAGAGGATCGCCAGCCCGGGCAGGCTGGCGATCGCGGAGAGGAGCCCGGGAAGGAGCATCTGCCCGGCCGAGGGGAACGTCGTGAGGGTGACCTCGCCCTGCGGTGCGTGCTTGAAGTCCTCCCAGAGAGCTTCGGCGCGCGCCATGGCCACCGAGACATCCGTCGCGGTGCGCGCGAGCGCCCTGCCAGCCCCGGTGAGCACGATGCCGCGCCCCGAGCGCTCGGTGAGTGGGATTCCGGCCTCCCGCTCGAGCACCTTCAGCTGCTGCGACACGGCCGACACGGTGCGCCTCGTCGAGCGGGCGACCGCGGTGATGCTGCCGCGCTCGGCGAGTTCCCTGAGCAGTTCCAGTCGACGCACGTCCATGTAGTGATTCTACACAGTTACTTCATAATTATGCGATTGTGCTAAATAACAAAACACGGTGAACTAGGAGAACTTACACATCACCACTCCCGCATGCAGTGTCCCTGTCGCCCGGAGTCAGAAAGGTCAATCATGTTCGCTCTTCTCGCAGTCGCCCTCATCGCAGCGATCGGCCTCTCGGCCACCACCGTGGTCGTCACCGCACGTGACGGCTACCGCCGCATCCCCACCCGCCCCACCGAACTGTCGATGCGTCAGCACGCATAATTCGGCCGCGCAGCCGGGCTCGCCGGCTGCCGAGCGCCCAACCCCGACCGTTCGCGGTTGGGGTTTTCGCTGTCCGGGGGCGCCGCCGCTGTTCATAACTCCGGCCGTTGTGCGCCGCGGCCCCATCCATACTCCGGCCGTTGTGCGCCGCGGCCCCATCCATGCCTGAGTGTGCAGGGGGCGGATGCTGGCGTGCTGAGTATTGCCGGAGTTATGCGCGCTCGCGCGGAGGCCAAATACGCGCTGGGGCCAAATGCGCGCCGGAGCCAAATGCGCGCCGGGGCCAGATGCGCGCCGGAGCCAAATGCGCGCCGGACGTGCTGGGGTGGCGGTGCTTTCGCGTCGTGTGGGAGTCCCGCTGTTTTCGCGTTGCGTGGGAGTCCCGCTGTTCATAACTCCGGCCGTTGTGCTCCGCCGTCCCGCCGACGCCTGAGTGTGCAGGGGGCGGATGCTGGCGTGCTGAGTATTGCCGGAGTTATGCGCGCTCGCGCCCGGCCTAGCCCGCGCCCGGCCTAGCTCGCGCCGACGCTCAGCTCGCAGCGTGGCTCAGCTCGCACCCGACGCTCAGCCCGCGCCGAGACTCAGCGCACGGTGAAACCGAGCTTGCGCCCGGCCAGGCCGCGCCCGCGCCGCGCGAGTTCGTCGGCGACCCGGATGATGCTCGCTGCTGCGGCGTCCTCGGGGGTCGACAGCACGATCGGCTGCCCGGAATCGCCCCCGGCGCGCAGGGCCACGCTGAGCGGGATCGAGGCGAGCACCGGAACCGGCGCATCCTGTCCCTCCGACAGCCGCGCCGCGACGAGTTCGCCGCCGCCCGTGCCGAACAGCTCGATCACGGAGCCGTCGCTCTGGGCGAGCCCGGCCATGTTCTCGATCACACCGATCACCTTCTGCCCGGTCTGCCGCGCAACGGTGCCAGATCGCTCGGCGACCTCGGCCGCTGCGGGCTGCGGGGTTGTGACGACAAGCACCTCCGCTTGGGGCAGAAGCTGCCCGACGGTGATCGCCACGTCACCGGTTCCCGGCGGCAGGTCGACCAGGAGAATGTCGATGTCGCCGAAGTAGACGTCGGTGAGGAACTGCTGGATCGTGCGGTGCAGCATCGGGCCGCGCCATGAGACGGCCGCGTTGCCGTCAACGAACATGCCGATCGAGATGACCTTCACGCCGTGTGCGACCGGCGGCAGGATCATTCCGTCGATCTGGGTCGGCTTCATTCCCGCGATGCCGAGGATGCCGGGGATCGAGAAGCCGAATACGTCGGCGTCGATGACCCCGACCGCGAGCCCCTTAGCGGCGAGGGCAACGGCGAGGTTGGCGGTGAGGGTCGATTTGCCCACGCCGCCCTTGCCGCTCGAGACCGTGTAGATGCGGGTGAGCGAGTCGGGACCGAACTGGATCGTCTTCGCCCGGCCCCCGCGCAGCTTCTCGGTGAGCGCCGCCCGCTCCTCGCGAGTCATGATCGAGATCTCGACAGTCGCGCTCGTGACCCCGGGCGCGGAGACGACGGCGGCGTGCACGTCACGCTCGATCGTGTCGGCGGCGGGGCATCCGACAATCGTCAGCTTGATGCCGACCGTCGCCGAGCCCGCGGCATCGACGGATACCTCGCCGACCATGTCGAGTTCGGTGATGGGCTTTCGAATTTCGGGGTCGATGACCCGGGCGAGCGCCGCGCGGATGCCGTTCTGGACCGATCCGTCAGTCAACAGGGCTTTCCTCCGTCTTGTCGCGGTCGAGCTCCTCGACGAGGGAGCGCAGCTCGCCCCGGATGAACTCCTTCGTCGCCATGTCCTTCATCGCCAGACGGAGCGAGACAACCTCGCGGGCGAGGTACTCGGTGTCGTTGAGGTTGCGTTCGGCGCGCTGCCGGTCCTGCTCGATCTGTACCCGGTCGCGGTCGTCCTGACGGTTCTGGGCGAGCAGGATGAGCGGAGCGGCGTACGAGGCCTGCAGCGACAGGATGAGCGTGAGGGCGGTGAACCCGTTGGCGGCCGAGTCGAAGCGCCACTCGGCTGGGGCGGTGACGTTGTAGATCAGCCAGGCCGCGGCGAAGAGCGTGAGCCCGATGAGAAACCACGGCGTTCCCATCTTGCGGGCAATCCACTCGGTGAACCGGCCGAATCGGTCGCGGCTCTGGCGTGCCCCCAAGCGCGGTGAGAACGGGCCGCGCGAGCCCTTGGGGGCGTCGAGGCGGATGTCCTGACGGCTAATCCGTGCCATTTGGCGCCCTCCTTCGCTGCGTCAGCTTCTGCTTGATCGTGGAAATCGGTTTCGTATCGGCCGTCAGGGCCATGCGGGCACGGGCCCTCGGTGGCAGGGCCGGTTCGTCGCCGTCGGAACTTCGCCAGTCATCCGGAAGAAGATAGTCGAGGACGTCGTCAATAGTCACCACCCCGACCAGACGGTGGTTCTCGTCGACAACGGGCACGGAAACGAGGTTGTAGCTCGCGAGGATGCGGGACACCTCGGCGGCCGAGGCGTCGGCCCGCACGGGCTCGAGCTTCTGGTCGAGGAGGGTGCCGAGCCGCTCGTTGGGCGGGTAGCGCAGCATCCGCTGGAAATGCACCATGCCGAGGAATCGACCGGTGGGCGGCTCGTATGGCGGCAGCGTCACGCAGACGGCAGCGCCGAGGGCGGGGGCGAGTTCGTGCCGGCGGATGAGCGCGAGCCCCTCGGCGACGGTCGCGTCGGCGCTGACGATGATCGGATCGGTCGTCATGAGACCGCCCGCGGTGTCGGGCGCGTAGGCGAGGAGCATCCGCACATCGTCGGCCTCCTCCGGCTGCATCAGGTCGAGGAGGGCCTCGCCGCGCTCGTCGCTCAGCTGGGCGATGAGGTCGGCGGCGTCGTCGGGCTGCATCTGGTCGAGGACGTCGGCGGCCCGGTCGTCTTCGAGCTGGTTCAGGATGCCGACCTGGTCGCTCTCCGGCATCTCCTCAAGGGCGTCGGCGAGGCGCTCGTCGGAGAGCTCGTCGGCGACTTCGAGCATGCGCTGCTCCGGCAGGTCGAGGAGTGCGTTGGCGAGGTCGGCGGGGAGCAGGTCCTCGTAGGTGGCGAGGAGGTGCGTCGCCGACTGGGGTGCACCCGTGATGGTCGTGTCGAGCACGTCCGACCAGCGCGCGAACAGGGTCTTCCCCTTGGCGAACGGCGACGGGCTCGGCTTCGGGCGGCGGACGAAGAGCTCGCCGACCTGCCACTCGCCCGGACCGATCTCCTCGATCGCGACATCCTCGATCGTCGCCGAGCCGGAGCCGTCGACGAACTTGACCTCGCGGCCGAGCACCTCGGCGATCACCCGCACCTCACCGCCGCGCTGCTCGAAGCGGCGCATATTGATGAGTCCGGTCGTGATGATCTGGCCGGAGCCGACGCTTGTGACCCGCCCGATCGAGAGGAACACCCGCCGACGTCCCGGCACCTCGACAACAAGGCCGACGACGCGGGGGGATTGGGTGCTCCGGTAGACGACGATGACGTCGCGCACCCGACCGACCTTGTCGCCCGCGGGGTCGAAAACGGAACACCCGCCTAGACGGGCGACGAAAACTCTCGCGGCGCTCACGCTAAAACCCTACTTGGTCGGTGAAAGAATGGGATTGTGACCACACCCAGCCCTTTCTCCCGTCGTGCCAAGGTCTTCCCGGCCCTGCCACGGGGTGACGTGCTCGGAACCTATGAGACCTACCCCGAGGCGCAGGCGGTCGTCGACCGGCTCGCCAAGGCCGAGTTCCCGATCAAGCAGGTCTCGATCGTGGGTAGCGGCCTGAAGACCGTCGAGCGGGTGACCGGCAAGCTCACGAACGCGAAGGCGGCCGGTGCGGGCGCGGCGAGCGGCGCCTGGCTCGGCCTGTTCGTCGGGCTCATCCTGTTCCTGTTCTCGGCCGAGCCGTCGTCCTTCGTGTTCGTCGGCGCGGCCGTGCTGATCGGCGGCGGGTTCGGCATGATCTTCAGCCTTGTCTCTTATACGCTCAACCGCCGCCGCCACGACTTCACCTCGATCAGCCAGGTGCTCGCGAGCCAGTATGAGATCATCATCGACCCCTCGCTCACCATCCGCGCGCAGGAACTGCTCGCCCGCCCGGAACCGACCGAGTAGACGCTGGTGCTGGCTCGCAACAACACCCGCGTGAGCGCGGAAACGTCCTACGCGAGCCAGGCCTCGACGTCGTCCGCGGTGCGGGGGATGCCGATCGACAGGTTCTCCGCGCCGGACTCGGTGACCAGGATGTCGTCCTCAATGCGCACACCGATGCCGCGGAACTCCTCCGGCACGCTGAGGTCGTCGGGCTGGAAGTAGAGGCCGGGCTCGATCGTGAACACCATTCCCGCCTCGAGCACGCCGTCGAGGTAGAGGTCGCGGCGTGCCTGTGCGCAGTCGTGCACGTCGATGCCGAGGTGGTGGCTCGTGCCGTGCACCATGTACCGGCGGTGGAACTGGTTCTCCGGCTTGGTCGATTCCTCGGCCGTCACCGGCAGCAGGCCCCACTCGGCCGTCTTCTTCGCGATCACGGCCATGGCGGTCTGGTGAATCTCGCGGAACCGGATGCCGGGCCGCACGATGGCGAACGCCGCATCCGCCGCCTCGAGCACCGCTTCGTAGACCCGGCGCTGCACCTCGGTGAAGGTGCCGCTCACTGGCAGGGTGCGGGTGATGTCGGCCGTGTAGTAGCTCTCGAGCTCGATGCCGGCGTCGAGCAGGATCAGGTCGCCGGGCACGACGGGGCCGTCGTTGCGCACCCAATGCAGAATGCAGGCGTGGGGGCCGGATGCCGCGATCGTGTCGTAGCCGACGGTGTTGCCCTCCGCCCGCGCGCGGCGGTTGAAGGTGCCCTCGACGAGGCGCTCGCCGCGGGCGTGCGCGCTGATCGCGGGCAGGTCGGCGATGACGTCGTCGAAGCCGAGCTTGGTCGCGTCGACCGCGAGGCGCATCTCGCGGATCTCATACTGGTCCTTGACGAGGCGCAGCTCGCTGAGGTCGCGGAGCAGTCCGGCATCCGCATCGACGAACGCATCCTCAAGTTCGCTCCGCGCAACGTCCACCATGGTGGTGACCGCCTGGTCGGCCTCGCGCACGAGCACGGTGTCGGTCTCGAGCGACTCGAGCACCACGGCGAACTCGTGGATGCTGGCCGTCGTCAGGCCCAGATCGGCGGCGACGCCCTCAAGTCCGGGGCGGGGGCCGGTCCAGAACTCGCCGATGTCGGAGTTCGCATAAAACTCGTCGGAGTCGCGGCCAGCGGCCTCCCGGAAGTACAGCGTGGCGTCGTGGCCCTCTGCGGTCGGCAGCAGCACAAGCACACTGCCGGGAACGGTGTCGCTGCCCCAGCCGGTCAGGTGCGCGAATCCCGAGTGAGCCCGGAAGGGATAGTCGGTGTCGTTCGACCGCACCTTGGGGGAGCCGGCCGGAACCACGATCGCTGTGCCGGGGTACAGTGCCGAGAGGCGCCGCCTCCTCGCCGCCGCGTAGG
>JAJAZI010000013.1 GCA_026785785.1 Microbacteriaceae bacterium | reverse complement strand
GGCGAGCTACGTGACCGTCTCGCTGCTCGGCCTCTCGGCGATCGGCCTGTTCATCTCGACCCTCACCGACGTGCCGGTGGGCGCTATGGCTGCGACGATCGTCGTGTCGGTCGTCGCCCAGATCCTCGACGTGCTGCCGCAACTGTCGTGGCTTCACCCGTGGCTGTTCAGCCACTACTGGCTGGGATTCGCCGAGCTGCTCAGCCAGCCGCTCGACTTCACCTCGTTCGGCGCCAACGCGCTCGTGCAGGCCGCCTACATCGCAGTCTTCGGTGCGCTCGCCTACAGCCGTTTCGCCACGAAGGACATCCTCTCCTGACGGGCCTCACAATGCCTTGAGCGCGGCTATGGCATCGTCTGCGGCGTCATCGAATGGCTCGAGGACAAGGTTTATCACCTTCTCGTCGATTTCCCGGCTGAACTGACTCGCTGCCGCCTCGTTGTGCACTGTCACCGCAATGGGGGCGGTCGCGCCGTGCCGGCGGAGGGACACGGCGAGAACTTTGTTCACCTCGACGTCCGCGATGGTGCTGACGATCCACTTGGCGGACCGCAGGGGGAGGCTCGCAGGAAAATCGGTGTTGCTCGCGTCCCCGTACATCAGCGACACGCGATCCGCCATCGCCGCGTTGTCGAGGCTCATCTCAGCGTACGGGTCCCAGTCGATCACCAGCACCGAGTGGCCCAGGGTCGCGAACTCCTCGATCAGGCGCCTGCCGAATCGCCCGTGGCCGAAGACGATCACGTCGTACGCCTTCGGCTCGGGCACCGAAACGTTGATTGTGCGGCGGCGCTCGAAGATGCCGAGGAACGGCTCGAGCACGACGAACAGCTGTTTCGAGTACAGGATCAAGTAGGTGGATGCGCCGATCGTGATCATGCCGACGAGCGTCACGAGCCCGACGGCGTCATTGTCGACGTGGCCGAGGTCGCGGCCGAGGGCAATGAGGATCAGCGAGAACTCGCTGATCTGTGCGACGGCCAGACCGGCGAGGAATGAGACGCGTTTGGGGTACCCCATCACCCCCATGATCACGAGAACGATGAGCGGGTTACCGATCAGCACGAACGCAGAGAAGGCGAGTGCGGCGGGCACCTGCGCGCCGATCGAGGAGAAGTCGAGTTGCGCGCCGAGCGCGATGAAGAAGAACAGCAGAAGGAAATCCCTGATGCCGGCCAGGGACGACGCGATCGATTCCCGGAATCGCGTCGAAGCGAGCGCGAAGCCGGCAAGGAAGGCGCCCACCTCAACCGAGAAGCCCAGATAGTCCGTGAGCGCGGCCACCGCTACAGCCCAGGCGATCGAGCACACGATCAGCAGCTCCTGCGAGCTGGCGACGAGCCTGAGGAGGCGGGGGAGCACCCAGCGCATCGCGACGGCCAGGCCACCGATGAGTGCAACTGCCGCGAGCAGGACGGCCGCGATTTGCTCCCAGAGGGGACCGTCGCGCTCGCTGCCGAAGCTCGAGAGGGCGATCATCGCCACGATGACGACGATGTCCTGCACGATCAGGAAGCCCAGGGCGATCCTGCCGTGGAGTTCGTCGAGCTCCCGCTTGTCCGACAACAGCTTCACGATAATGATCGTCGACGAGAAGGTCAGAGCCACGGCCACATAGACGGCCACAACCACGGGCATTCCGAACAGCAGTGCGAGCCCGAAGCCGACGACTGAGGTGAACAGCACCTGGCCGAGCCCGGTGACCAGTGCGACCCGGCCGATCGACTTGACCAACCGAATATCGAGTTTGAGCCCGACGAGGAAGAGCAGGATCGCGATGCCGATCTCGGCCAACAGCTCGAGGGTGCCAGCCTCCTCCACCCAGCCCAGGAGGGACGGGCCGACGATCACCCCCACGACGATGAACGCCACGATGAGCGGTTGACGCGCGCGGTGCGCGAGAAAAGCGACGATCGCGGCCACGGCGAGCACGGCCGCCATTGTGGCGAAGGTGTCGAGACCGGCCCCCATTACCCGTGCAGGTATCGGACGAGGCGGGCCAGCGCGTCGGGCCGCCCCACAACGACCAGACGGTCCCCGACCTGGCACGGCCGCTCGACGTCCCCCTCGAGGAGCTCCTCGGTGTCGTCGCGAATCACCGCGAGCACGTGGGCCTGGGCGGGCTCGGGCACCTCGATCTCCTGCAGCGTCTTTCCCACCGCGGGGGACGCCGCCCGGAGCTTCACGGTCGACGGACCCGCGGCATCCGCTGTATCTGCGCCCTCGTGGGCGCGAACCACGAACTTCACGCCGGAGATGAGTGACGAGAGGATGATCGCCTCGGCCTTGCTGAGCCGGAGATTCACCACGGGGGTGTCGGCGTCGGGAGGGAGCACGGCGAGGTGGCTGTCGCTTGAGTCCGACTCGGTGAAGATCTGGAGCACCGTGCCGCCGGCGAGTGTCAACTCGAAGAACCGGGCGGAGCCGGGCAGCGGATGCTCGCGAACGTGGACCTCTTCGAGATCTGGGTCGAATACTGTCACGGTCCACTCCTGCGTTCTCGTTCACGAGCGAAGTGCACTTTCAATTTAGCTGAGTCCGCCGGTGAGCACCAGATGGGAGACGAATGGGCGGCAAAGTTCCCGGAACGCTGCGGGAATTAGGAAAAAGCCGGACGCAGCGTAGAGTGTCCCCCGTGCGGGGGGCGCGAGTCTTCGGCGCGAGGTCCTGTGCCCGGATGCACAGCTTTGCCGCTGCAGTCCAGAGCGGGGCCGATCAGTCCCCGACCTTGGAACAGGTGCTACATGGCTTCGAACACGAACGCACGCGACGAGACCGTGCCGGTTCCGGTCGATCTCGTCACCACCGACGGAGCGCCGCCGAAGTGGAAGATCATCGGGCCGGGGCTCGTGGTCGCGGCGACCGGAGTCGGCGCGGCCGACATGGTCGCCACGCTCGTGGCAGGCTCGAAGTTCGGCTACGCGCTTCTCTGGGCCGTGATCCTCGGGGTTATCCTCAAGATCGTGCTCGTGGAAGGCGCAGGGCGCTACACGCTGGCGACCGGCAAGACCATCTTCGAAGGCTGGCGGTCGCTCGGCAAGTGGACCACCTGGTACTTCGGCCCGTACATCATGATCTGGGGCTTCGTCTACGGCGCCACCGCCATGTCGTCCGCCGCCCTTCCGCTCGCGGCCCTGTTCCCGCAGCTTCCGCTGCCGGTCTGGGCCGTGATCATGGGCCTCGCAGGGCTGACGATGGTCTGGTTCGGTCGCTACGCGATCTTCGAGAAGATCACCGCGGTGCTCGTCGGGCTCATGTTCATCACGGTGGTCGGCCTTGCCGTAATCGCGGTTCCCGACTTCCCGGCGATGCTGCGCGGCCTCGTGCCGCTGATCCCCGAGGGCGGGGTGCTCTACACGCTCGCTCTCGCCGGCGGCGTCGGCGGAACCATCACCCTGGCAGCCTACGGCTACTGGCTGCGGGAGAAGGGCTGGTCAACGCCGCGCTGGATGAAGGTAATGCGGATCGACAATCGGATGGCCTACGTGATGACCGGCGTCTTCGTGATCTCGATGCTCGTCGTCGGAGCCGAGGTCGTGAGCACCGCCGGGGTCACCCTCGCTGCGGGCGATAAGGGGCTCGTCGATCTCTCCACCGTGCTCAACGAGAAGTACGGGGTTGTCGTGGGCACCGGGTTCCTCGTGGGATTCTGGGCGGCATCCTTCTCGTCGATCATCGGCGTCTGGAACGGTGTCGGCCTGATGTTCGCCGACTTCTGGGGCAATATGCGCGGCAAGGCGTCCGGCCACCCCGACACGCGCGTCGGCGGCAAGTACTTCAAGTTCTACCTGCTCTGGTTGACCTTCCCGCCGATGCTCCTGCTTCTGCTCGGCCAGCCGATCGGGCTGATCCTCGCCTACGGAATCCTCGGCTCGCTCTTCATGCCGTTCCTCGCCGTGACGCTGCTGGGCCTGCTGAACAGCAAGAGCGTGGCCAGGGAGTGGCGCAACAGAATCTGGACCAACCTCGCCCTCGGTCTCTGCGCCCTCCTGTTCGTGATCCTCGGGGTACACCAGCTCGTGACAGCCGTGACGACGGTCTTCGCCGGGTAAGAGAGGTCTGTTGGCTCGCGGAAGAGGAATTCTCAGCCATCATCATAGAGCACAACAGCCACGCCGAGCAGACTGACGGCCACCTCGGTCGGTCCCAGCAGAGGAATAGCTATACCCAGACCGCGCTCGCCGCGAGCTCCGCCTCGAGCCGCTCGACGTCGTCACGGTGGCAGAGCTCGGTCGCGGCTGTCATCGCGGTCGCCGACCCCGCGGCGACGGCGGCACGGAAGGCGGCATCCGGCCCATGCCCCTGCGCGAGGCGCAGCACGAACGCCGCGAGGAAGCTGTCGCCCGCCCCGACGGTGCTCTGCACCTGAACAGGCGGCACCTGCAGACGCCTGACTCTGTCCTTAGACGCGAGCACCGCTCCCGCTCCACCGAGGGTCAGGGCGACGAACTCGGCGGAGCCGTCGGCGACGAGCGAGGATGCCGCCTCGACCTGGCTGTCCTCTGTGCCGAGGGCCCTGCCCAGGTGCGAGGCGAGCTCCCGTCCGCTCGGCTTGACGAGGAAGACGCCCTCGGAAAGGGCCTCGGACAGAGCGGCACCGGATGCGTCAACGATGCAATGCGCCTCGTGCCTGCGGGCCAGGCGGGCCACACGCGCGTAGAAGTCGTCGGGAACCCCCGGCGGCAGGCTGCCGCTCGCGACGACGAAGCCGCCGATCGGGAGCCACTGCTCGAGAACGTCCAGGCACGCCTGCCACTCCGGCTCGGTGAGTTCGGGGCCCTCGAGCACGAATCGGAACTGCTTGGCCGTCGAGGACTCGTCGACGGTGAAGCTCTCGCGGGTGCTCCCGGCGATCGGAACGGCGAGCGTCGGCACCCGTTCGGCCTCGATCAGCTGCCGGAACGCGCCGCCCGTCGCACCGCCCGCGGTGTATATTGCCAGCGCCTGACCGCCGAGCCGGCGCACCACCCGCGCGACGTTGACGCCGCCACCGCCCGGGTCGATGCGGGTCGTGCCGCAGCGCATCTTGTGCCCGCTCACCACCGTGTCGGTCGAGGTGCTCACGTCGAGCGCAGAGTTCATGGTCAGGGTCACGATCGGCCGCATCATGGGCTTAGCGTAGGCCGCGCGGGGCGTGTTTCGGGTTGTCAGCGAGTGGTTTCGTTCCGCGCCGAATGCTTGTAGCGTACCGACATCGTCAACGTTGTCCACGGCAACCTGATCCAGATCGCGAGCATGAACGGGCCGCTGCCCAGCACCCCCATCACCAGACGACCACACGACACGAAGGAGACCCTGCAGTGCCGAACCGTCTCACCCCCTACATCGGATTACGCGACAACGCCAAGGAGGCCATGGAGTTCTACCAGTCGGTCTTCGGCGGCGAACTCACCCGCAGCACGTTCGCCGAGTACCAGGTCAGCGACGACCCGGCCGAGCAGGACAAGACGATGCACTCCCAGCTCGAGACGCCCGGCGGCATGGTGCTCATGGCGGCCGACACCCCCAACAGCATGGAGTACCAGGCCGGGGGCAACATCTCGGTCTCGCTCAGCGGCGATGACGAGGACGAGTTGCGCGGCTACTGGAACAAGCTCATCGACGGCGGCACCGCCGCGATGCCGCTCGAGAAGGCGCCCTGGGGCGACAGTTTCGGCATGTGCGTGGACAGGTTCGGTGTGACCTGGATGGTCAATATCGCAGGTATCGCAGGCTAGGCCCCAGTGGCGACGAGGTGCTGACGCGGCCGCCCGCCGCGAGTAGCGTGATCCCATGGCACGCGACGCCGAAATGCTCACGGTTCCCGGACCGCACGGCGCCCGCGACGTGCGCATCTCGAGCCCGTCCCGCATCCTCTGGCCCGAGCTCGGCATCACCAAGCTCGACCTCGCGAGGTACATCGTCGAGGTGGGCGAGGCGTTTGTTGTGGCGAACGGTAATCGGCCGCTCTCGCTGCAGCGGTTTCCCGCCGGCATCGACGGAGAGCAGTTCTTCTCGAAGAACCCGCCGAAGGGGGCACCGGAGTACGCGCACGAGGTGATGGTCGTCTACCCCAGCGGACGGACGCATCCGCAGCTCGTGATCGACGAGCCCGCGGT
>JAJAZI010000012.1 GCA_026785785.1 Microbacteriaceae bacterium | reverse complement strand
TGGCGACCTGATCGTGCCGAACTCCGAGCTCATCGGCCCGATCGACTCGAGCGACGAGTGGATCCAGCAGCGCACAGGCATCATCACCCGCACAAGGGCATCCGCGGGTGTGTCCGCCATCGATCTCGCGACGGATGCGGCCACAGAGGCGATCGAGAAGTCCGGCGTCCCCGCCGATCAGATCGACCTCGTTATCATCGCCACCATCAGCAATGTGCAGCAGAGCCCGTCAATGGCCACCGTTGTCGCCGATCGGGTCGGCGCGAATCCCGCCGCCGCGTATGACGCCAACGCCGCGTGCGCCGGTTTCAGCTACGCCGTCACCCAAGCTGACGCGCTCATCCGCAGCGGCGCCGCGCACTACGCGCTCGTAATCGGCGCCGAGAAGCTCTCCGACGTCGTCGACCCCGCCGATCGCTCCATCTCCTTCCTGCTGGGGGACGGCGCCGGCGCCGTCGTGATCGGACCGAGCGACACGCCCGGCATCGCAGCGCCGGTCTGGGGGTCCGACGGGTCCAAGGCCGACGCCGTCGGCATGAACGCGACGCTGACCGAGTTCCGCGACGGCGCCGCACCGTGGCCGACGCTCCGCCAGGAGGGCCAGACGGTCTTCCGCTGGGCCGTCTGGGACATGGCCAAGGTCGCAAAGAAGGCCCTCGAGGTCGCCGGGATCACCAGCGCCGATCTCGCCGCGTTCATCCCCCACCAGGCCAACATGCGCATCATCGACGAGTTCGCGAAGCAGCTCAAGCTGCCCGAGTCGGTCATCGTCGCCCGTGACGTCGCGCGGACCGGCAACACGTCCGCAGCATCCATCCCGCTGGCGACGCACGCGTTGCTTCAGGAACATCCGGAACTCAGCGGCGGTCTCGCGCTGCAGATCGGTTTCGGCGCGGGCCTCGCCTTCGGCGCCCAAGTCGTGGTTCTTCCCTAGACTTGACCCCGGTCATCTGACACCCCCATCAAGGAGAAAACACAATGGCACTGTCCACCGAAGAAGTCCTGGCCGGTTTGGCCGAGCTCATCAACGACGAGACCGGAATCGCAACTGATTCGGTCGAGCTCGGCAAGTCGTTCACCGACGACCTGGACATCGACTCCATTTCGATGATGACCATCGTCGTCAACGCCGAAGAGAAGTTCGATGTGAAGATCCCGGACGAAGAGGTCAAGAACCTCAAGACCGTCGGAGATGCAGTCACCTTCATCGCGGCCGCACAGGCCTGAGGCCCGTTCGCGGGTACGGCCGGCCAGGCCATGTCTGGCCGGCCGTCCTCATTTTTAGTTCCAACGGCGTTGCGACGTCCTTCCCGTCGTCCCACGTCGTTCCAGCAGAGAGACTCCTGATGAGCCCCAAGAAAATCGTCGTCACCGGACTGGGTGCGACATCACCCCTCGGCGGCAACATCGCCGACACTTGGCAGGCGCTGCTCGCCGGGGAATCTGGGGTTCGCACTCTCGAGCAGGACTGGGTCGCCAAGTACCAGCTGCCTATCACTTTCGCGGCGCAGGCCAAGGTTCCCGCAGCCGACGTTCTCGAGCGAGTCGAGACCAAGCGCCTCGACCCCGGCAGCCAGTTCGCCCTAATCGCGGCTCGCGAGGCGTGGGCGGATGCCGGTGCCCCCGACATCGACCCCGAGCGCATCTCCGTTGACTACGCGACCGGCATTGGCGGAATCTGGACCCTCGTCGACGCCTGGGACGTGCTTCGCGAGAGGGGCCCGCGCCGGGTCCTCCCGATGACCGTGCCGATGCTCATGCCCAACGCTCCGGCTGCAGCCATCAGTATGAGCCTGTCCGCCCGCGGCGGCGCCCGTACCGTCGTCTCGGCCTGCGCCTCGAGCACCGAGTCGATCGCCAACGCGTACGACCACCTGCAGGCCGGCATCGCGGACATGATCATCGCCGGCGGCACCGAAGCCGCCATCCACCCGCTCCCCATCGCCTCCTTCGCGGCCATGCAGGCGCTCTCCAAGCGCAACGACGATCCCGCCCGCGCCTCACGCCCCTATGACGTCGACCGCGATGGATTCGTGCTCGGCGAGGGTGCCGGCGCGATCGTGCTCGAGACCGAGGAGCACGCGCTAGCCCGCGGTGCCCGCATCTACGCCGAACTCGCCGGCGGTTCGGTCACGAGCGACTCGTATCACATCACCGCCCCGGACCCGCAGGGAGCCGCGGCTGCGCGCGCCATGCTCGCCGCTCTCGAGATCGCGGGAGCGGGCATCACCGACGTCAACCACATCAACGCTCACGCGACGAGCACCCCGGTCGGCGACATCGCCGAGTACCGAGCGATGCACCGCGTGTTCGGCGACCACCTCGACTCCGTCGCGGTCTCTGCGACGAAGGCCGCGACCGGCCACCTGCTCGGCGGCACCGGAGCGCTGGAGGCGATCTTCACGATCCTGGCGCTGTACCACCGCACTGCACCGCCCACGATCAACCTCGACAACCAAGATCCGCAAATTCCTCTCGACGTTGTCACGAGCCCTCGTAACCTGGGCACCGGTTCACTGCTCGCGCTGAGCAACTCGTTCGGCTTCGGCGGACACAACGCAGTGGCGGCGTTCCGCAGCCTCTAGGTCGCACAGATTAGCCGACTTCCGGCGCGCTCGTCGTCCCCAGCTGGGCGGCGAGTGCTGCGGCCCGGGGTGCCTGGGTGGCGCGGCTGAGTTCGTCTGGTCCTCCCCAGCTCGGGCCCGCGACTGGTTTTCCGCCGCTTTCGCTGGGTCCGCGGGAATGTCGGCGGGAATGTCGGTGCGATGTCGGTGGTCGGGTGTTGGCTAGGTTCATGGACGGAATCCGGGTGTCGGTGCGGGGCCTGCGGCTCGGCGCGCGCTGCCCTGTTCGCGCTGTTCCGTTGGCGGTTCCAATGTCGGTGGTGGGGTGTTCACTATGGGTATGAGCAGCTATCGGTGGACGGTGGAGGAGGCGGCGGATCTGGCCGAGTCGATGTTGCAGTTCAATATCGAGGCGGATGTGGAGATGGCGGCGCAGGGGTACCGTCC
>JAJAZI010000011.1 GCA_026785785.1 Microbacteriaceae bacterium | reverse complement strand
CCCCCCCTGCGAGCCGCGCGCCCATCGCCCCCCCTTTTTTTCTGTGAGGGGGGCGGGCGCCCCCCCGGGGGGGGGGCGGGCCCGACTCTCACCTGGTGTTAGTAGCGGTCGACGGTCGGCGACTCGGGCGTGTCGAGCACGACGCCGGCGGTTGCCTCCCAGGCATCCACCCAACGGCCGTCTTCGAACGCTGCCTCGAGCGTGTCGTTGATGAAGTCACGGAACTCCGGGTCTTCCAGCGCGACGCCGATGCCGTAGGGCTCTTCGGTGAACGCATTGTTCACGACCTCGAACTCACCATCGTTCTGGTCGGCGAGACCGGCGAGGATGACGTTGTCGGTCGTGACCGCGGCGGCCGCTCCCGTGCGCACGGGTTCGAGGCAGTCGGAGTAGCCGTTCGCCGCGATGACGTTGTCGGTGTACTCGCGGATGTTCTTCTCCGAGGTCGACCCGCTCACTGTGCAGACGACCGCATCGGGGTTCTCGGTGAAGTACTCGGGGCCTTCGATGCCGTCGGGATTGTCGGCGGACACGAGCAGGTCCTGGCCGGCGATGTAGTACGGACCGGCGAACGAGACAACTTCCTTGCGGGTGTCGTTGATCGTGTACGTCGCGACGACGAGGTCGACCTCGCCGTTCTGGATGAACGGCTCGCGGTTCGCGGAGATGGACTCGACCCAGTTGATGTCCTCGGCGGCGATGCCGAGCTCGGCGGCGATGATCTTGCCGATCTCGACGTCGAAGCCGACCGGAACGTTGTCCGGGCCGACGAGCCCGAAGAGGGGCTGGTCGAACTTCGTGCCGATCGTGATCTCGCCAGCCTCACTGAGCTCGGCCATGGTCGTGCCCGCCTCGAACTCGACCTCCTCCTGCACCTCCGGCTCGGCGGTGGGCGCCTCGGAATCGGTGCACGCGCTCAGTCCGAGAACCGCGACGGCGGCCATGGCAGAGACCATCAGACCTTTTTTGAGTCTCATAATTCGCTCCTTGTGCTGTGTGTCTTACCCACTGGTTAGTGGGTGAGTATTTTCGAGAGGAAGTCCTTGGCCCGGTCGGTCTTCGGGCTCGTGAAGAACTCCTCGGGCGTGGCCTCCTCAACAATCGCGCCGTCCGCCATGAACAGAACGCGGTCGGCGGCCTTGCGCGCGAAGCCCATCTCGTGGGTGACCACGATCATCGTCATTCCATCTTTGGCGAGGCCGACCATCACGTCGAGAACCTCGTTGATCATCTCGGGGTCAAGTGCCGAGGTCGGCTCGTCGAGCAGCATGAGCTTGGGCTCCATCGCGAGGGCGCGGGCGATCGCCACGCGCTGCTGCTGCCCGCCGGAGAGCTGGGACGGCATCTTCTTCGCCTGATTGGCGACACCGACGCGTTCGAGCAGCGCCATGGCCTTCTTCTCGGCATCCGCCTTCGACAGCCCACGAACCTTGATCGGACCGAGCGTCACGTTTTCGAGCACCGTCTTGTGCGCGAAGAGGTTGAACGACTGGAAGACCATGCCCACGTCGGCGCGCAGCTTCGCGAGCCCGGCACCCTCCTTCGGCAGCTCGGTGCCGTCGATGGTGATGAGCCCATCGTCGATGGTCTCGAGCCGGTTGATTGCCCGGCAGAGGGTGGACTTGCCCGACCCGCTGGGTCCGATGACCACGACGACCTCGCCTCGGGTGACCGTGGTGCAGATGTCCTTCAGCACATGGAGAGCACCGAAGTGCTTGTTGACGTGATCGACGACGACCAGGGGTTCACCGCTGCGTGCTTGCACCATGCCACTACCCAACCACACTGTGAGAACGCCCACTAACCCCTTGGGCCAGTCGTAACAATCCCGCAATCTGCGAGGATGACGCGAAAAGCGGGATGCGGGTCAGTTGGCGGAGCGTTGCGCGAAGGCGCTCTCATACAGGCAGACGGATGCCGCGGTGGCGAGGTTCATCGATTCGGCATGCCCATAGATGGGCACGGTGAGGGCGAGATCGGTACTCGCGAGGTTCTCGTCGGAGAGCCCGCGCGCCTCATTGCCGAACACCCACGCCGTCGGGCGCGACAGCACGCCATCCTGGCGGGCGGCGAGCAGGTCGTCGCCCGTGACATCGGCGGCGATCACGAACAGGCCGGCCTCGCGAGCCCTCTCGAGCACGGTGTCGAAGTCGGCGCCGACCGCCACGGGGACGTGGAAGATCGATCCCGTCGACGAACGCACCACCTTGGGGTTGTAAAGGTCGACGCTGCGTCCGGTGAAGATGACGCCGTCCGCACCCGCGGCGTCCGCGGCCCGGATGATCGTGCCAGCGTTGCCCGGGTCCCTGACCTCTTCAAGGATCGCGATGAGCTTGGGGCCGTTGCCGTCAGCATCAGGCTTGAGGATGTCCTTGACCGAGGTGGGGAACTGATGGCACACCGCGACGATGCCCTGCGGCGCGACGGTGTCGGCCATCGATTCGAGCACGGCCTCGGTGACGAACTCCACCTCGATCCCTGCGACGGACGCGGCCTGGGCGATGTCGGTATACCGCTCGATCGCCGTCGGCGTCGCGTACAGCTCCGCCACGAGTTGCGGCCGAAAGGCGAGTGCTTCTGCGACGGCTTGCGGGCCCTCCAAAAGAAAGAGCCCGGTCTGGGACCGGGCGTCTCTCTTGGC
Source organism: Microbacteriaceae bacterium (assembly GCA_026785785.1). Lineage (GTDB taxonomy): Bacteria > Actinomycetota > Actinomycetes > Actinomycetales > Microbacteriaceae > Marisediminicola. Next base: position 3,086 of record JAJAZI010000011.1, on the reverse strand, counting down.
TAGCTTTGCCACCGAGCGCACTCGTGGAGAACGCGGGTTATCGATCATGTCGACAGCTTATTGGTCGAACCTAGGCGGCTACCTTCGGCGCGCTGGTGTCGGCCGGGAGCGCGGCCTTCGCGGTCGCAACGATCGCCGCGAAGGTCGTGGGGTCGGTCACGGCCAGGTCGGCGAGGATGCGACGGTCGACCTGCACTCCGGCCAGGTTGAGTCCCTGGATGAAGCGGTTGTAGGTCAGGCCGTTCGCCCGCGAGGCCGCGTTGATGCGCTGGATCCACAGGCGGCGGAAGTCGCCCTTGCGCTGGCGGCGGTCGCGGTAGGAATAGACGAACGAGTGGATCAGCTGTTCTTTTGCCTTGCGGTACAGGCGCGAACGCTGGCCGCGGTAGCCTTTGGCGCGTTCGAGGATGACCCGGCGCTTCTTATGGGCGTTGACGGCCCTTTTTACTCTTGCCATGATTTGGTTCCTTGAGGTTGGTGGGTCGGGCTACTTGCCGAGAAGGCGCTTGACGAGCTTGGCGTCGGCCGGGGCCAGCACCTTTTCCTGGTTCAGGCGACGAGTGACGACGCTGGACTTGACCTCCAGGTTGTGCCGCATACCGGCCTGCTGCTTCATGACCTTGCCGCTGCCGGTGATCTTGAAGCGCTTCTTGGTACCCGAATGGGTCTTCATCTTGGGCATGTGTCTCTCCTCGTATCTGTCGTACTACTTGGCGCCGGGCGTGCCCGGCGCTACATCTGCTGGTGCAGCTTTGGGGGGCTGCGGCGTCGCCGGAGCCTTGGGAGCGGCCGGAGTCTTCGGCGACGGCTTGGGAACCGCACCGCTCGGCTTGGGAGTCGCGGCGGGCTTCGCCGTCGCGGCGGGCTTCGCCGTCGCGGCGGGCTTCTCCGTCGCGGCGGGAGCCGCCGCAGCCGGAGCCTTGGGAGGTGCAGCCGGCGCGGCCGCTGGGGTCGCCTTCGCTGCAGGCTTAGCTTCGGCCGGCTTCAGGTCAGCTGCCTTCGCAGCGGGCGCCTCGGCCTCGGGGGCCTGGGCCACGGGGGCCTCTGCTGCTGCGGGCTTCTCCGTGACGGCCGGGGCCGCCTTCGCTGCGGGCGCGGTTCTGGGTGCCTCGGCGGCCGCCTTCACGGCAGGAGCCGCGTCGGCGATCAGGGTCGATACGGCTGGCGCGTTCGTGGTTCCGGGGGCGGCCGCCGGGCGCTCGGCGCGAGCCGGCTTCGATGCGGCGCGCTTGGCCTCGGCCTCCGCTTTGGCTTCGGATTTGTTCTTGACCGGTCCGATGACCATGACCATGTTGCGACCGTCGATCATCGGCGTCGACTCGACCGAGCCGAACTCCGCGACATCCTCGGCGAAGCGCTGCAGCAGACGCACACCCTGCTCGGGGCGCGACTGCTCGCGACCGCGGAACAGGATCATGGCCTTGACCTTGTCGCCAGCCTTCAGGAAACCCTCGGCGCGCTTGCGCTTGGTCTCGTAGTCGTGCGTGTCGATCTTGAGGCGGAAGCGCACCTCTTTGAGGACCGTGTTCGCCTGGTGACGGCGCGCTTCTTTCGCCTTCTGGGCGGTTTCATACTTGAACTTGCCGAAATCCATGATCTTGGCAACGGGAGGCTTGGAATTGGGAGCTACCTCAACCAGATCCAGGTCGGCCTCTTGGGCGAGACGAATAGCGTCTTCAATGCGCACGACACCGACCTGCTCGCCGGCTGGGCCAACGAGTCGGACCTCCGGTACGCGGATTCGGTCATTGGTACGGGGATCGCTGATGCGTTACTCCTTGGGTTCGCTTTCTTATGCCTGAGTGGGTCTCGGCGGTGCCGATGTCAGACGAAAGGAGGAGTGTCACGCACAGCCGCAGCCCTCTCCCCGAAATGAATTCCGTGGGTTTCGCTGCAAGCTGGCCCGGCGCCCTGGCTACCGTCGAGCAACCTTCTGCTCGTCGGCGGGGTACCAACAACCCGGTAACCTGAAGAAGCGGTAACCGCGGGTGGGAGAATCTCCACTTTCGTTCCGGAGCTGTGAGGCCCCGGAGCCGACAGAAGTCTAACAGAGGAACCAGCCATGAGCGATAGCGCGCACATTCACGAGTTTTCCGAAGCGGATGACGCCGAAAACGCGGCCCGCGACATCGCCGACGTTCCCGCGATCGAGGTCATCAACACCGTCGCAGTGCACCTGCTGAGCGCCGCCGCCGTGAAGTGCGGCCTCGCCGACGACCCCGACACCCAGCTCGACCTCGACGAGGCACGCAAGCTCATCAATGCGCTTGCCGGGCTCGTCACCGCCGCCGCGCCCGACCTCGGCGACCAGCATGCGAGGGCCTTGCGCGACGGCCTGCGTTCGCTGCAGCTGGCCTTCCGCGAGGCATCCCCGTTCCCGGATGCTCCGGGCAAGGGCGCCGGCGAGAAGTACACCGGCGCGGTCAACTGACCCGCACCGCCGCCGTTATGGCCTAGATTCCCGCTATGAACGAGTGGCAGATCAGGAATCGGCATCGCGCGGCGCGTCGACAAGTCGGTGTCGCCGTCGTCGTGATCGCGGTGGTGGGCGGTGCCTGGCTCTGGGCGTCCAGTGATCTGACCGCATTCACTCTTCCGCAGGCGGATGGCCCCGCAGCCGAATCCGTCGCGTCGCCGGGGAGCGCGGCGCCTGACGGCACGGCGCTCGGCAGCGGCGTACCGCCGGACAGCGCCGTCGTCGACCGGGTGATCGACGGCGACACTGTGGATGTGCTACTTGGCGGCGCCGTGACCCGCGTGCGGCTGCTCAATATCGACACCCCCGAGACGAAGAAGGAAGACACGCCCATCGAGTGCCTCGGGCCCGAGGCATCCGACTTCCTCACGGCCCTGCTGCCCGTCGGCTCGACCGTCAGCGTCGAGTACGACGTCGAGCGCGCCGACCAATACGGGCGCACCCTCGCGGCCGTGTTCACGTCAGACGGCCAGAACGCGAGTGTCGAGCTCGCCGCCCGCGGGCTGGGCTACTCGGTGCTGTTCGAGCCGAACGACCGCTATCTCGCTGACGTCCAGCGGGCGGAGACGGATGCCCGGAACGCCGGCGTCGGACTCTTCGACCCGTCGGT
>JAJAZI010000010.1 GCA_026785785.1 Microbacteriaceae bacterium | reverse complement strand
GCGCCGAGCCGTCGGACGCCATCCCGGCGAAGAAGTCGAGTCCCTCGGCATCCGACGGGGCGATGCAGGCCAACAACGCGACCGCGAGCACTCGATCGGGCAGGAGTGCCGCGCACGCGAGAGCGTGCGGCCCGCCGCCCGACGCGCCCATGACGGCGAACCGATCGATGCCAAGCTCGTCGGCGATCTCAGCCACGTCCGTCGCCGCCGATGCCACTGTTCGGCCGGGCAGCGAGGATGACCCGCCGTAGCTCGGGCGTCCATAAGAGAGGAGCCGAATGCCCCGCGCGGCAGCAGCGGCGACGAGAGGCTCGAGGAGAGCGCCCGTCTGGGGCGAGCCGTGATGCCAGATGAGCGTAGGCGCGGAGCCCGATCCGGCACCGGTGTCGTGAACGCGCAGGTTACGACCATCGTCGAGCCGGATGTCTCGGGGTGTTCGCACGCGCATAGCGTACGTCCACGGGAGGACACTCGGCTGGCCGCTCCGGGGCCGAGTTAGCGTGGAGCACATGTCAGCTCAGGTTCACCTCCCGATCTCCTCCCTCGACGCCTTCATCGCGCTCCCCCGGATCGAGGGCCTCGCGCTCTCGCCCGACGGGCGCCGGGTCGTGCTCACCGTCGCGACGCTCGCACGGGACTCCACCTCCTACGAGCGCGCGCTCTGGTCGGTGCCCGCCGACGGCACCGGCGCGCCGACCCGGCTGACCCGCTCAGCCACGGGGGAATCCGGCGTCGCATTCACCGGGTCGGGCGACGTGCTGTTCGTCTCCGGGCGCCCGGATGCGGCGGCCGAGAAGGAGACCGAGGCCGCACAGCTCTGGCTTCTGCCCGCCTGCGGCGGCGACGCGCGGGCGGTGACTCGGCTGGCCGGCGGGGTGTCCGGAATCGCCGCGACGGCGACGTCGTCAGACACGATCGTGATCGCCGCGGACCTGCTCCCCAGCGCCGACGGCCTCGAGGCGGATGCCGCCGCGCGCAAGAACCGCACCGACAAGAAGGTTTCCGCGATCCTGCACGAGAGCTACCCGGTGCGCTACTGGGACCACGATCTCGGCCCGGCCGAGCCGCACCTACTCTCACTCGACCTGTCGAATCTTGCCGAGTCGATCTCCGCACCGGTGGCCGCGGACCCCGATGCCGCCGCGACCTACCCGGTCGACCTGCCGAGGCCGAACGATCTCACCCCGGCGCCCGGGCGCGCTGGCGACACCGCCGGCCAGGCCCTCACGCCCGACGGCCGCACAGTCATCGCCTCGATGCGCGTGCAGGAGCAGCGCTCCGGCCGGCACGTGCTGGTGTCGATCGACGCCGAGTCCGGGCAGCGCACGACACTCTTCGACGAGAACCGCGTGCACTTCCAGTCCCCCGTCGTCAGCCGCGACGGGTCTCGTGTCGCGTTCGTGCGCAGCGCGTTCAGCACCCCCGACGGACCGGCCGACCAAGAGATCTGGATTGCCGGCATCGACGGGAGCCAGCCGCGCCGCCTCGCCGCGGGCTGGGACCGCTGGCCCTCCAGCATGGTCTTCGATGTGGACGACGATTACCTCATCGTGACGGCCGACCACGATGGCCGCGGCCCGATATTCCGCATCCCGCTCGACGGCGGCGCCGCGGAGCAGCTCACCAGCGACGACTTCAGCTATACCCACGTCGCCGTCGACACGAAGACCGGTGACCTCGTGGCTCTCCGCTCCTCGTGGATGGCGCCGTCGCATCCGGTGCGGATCGTCCGGGCGGGCGACGTTGTTGTCCCGCTGGCGACGCCCGCAACGCTCCCCGATGCACCCGGTTCGATCACCGAGGTCGAAACCGTGGCGGAGGACGGGTCGCGGCTGCGCGCGTGGCTGCTGCTGCCCGACGGCGCCGACGCCCAGCATCCGGCCCCCCTCCTTCTCTGGATCCACGGCGGACCGCTGAACAGCTGGAACGCGTGGAGCTGGCGCTGGAGCCCGCTGCTCGCGGTCGCCCGAGGCTACGCTGTACTGCTTCCCGATCCCGCGCTGTCGACGGGGTACGGCCTGGCCTTCATCGCGCGCGGCTGGGACGCGTGGGGCGCCAAGCCGTACACCGACCTCCTCGCGATCACGGATGCCGCCGAGGCGCGCCCCGACATCGACGCCACGAAGACCGCCGCAATGGGCGGCTCTTTCGGCGGTTACATGGCGAATTGGATCGCCGGCCACACGGATCGGTTCACCGCGATCATCAGTCATGCGAGCCTGTGGGCGCTCGACCAGTTCAACGGGACGACCGACAATTCGCAGTACTGGCAGAGCATCTTCTCCCCGCAGGGCATGATCGACAGCTCGCCGCACCACAGCGTGCGCGACATTTCGACGCCGATGCTCGTGATCCACGGCGACCACGACTACCGGGTTCCGGTCGGCGAGAGCCTGCGGCTGTGGTCCGAACTCGCCGAGCACCACGCCGAGCCCGACGGCACGACCCGGCACAAGTTCCTCTACTTCCCGAACGAGAACCACTGGGTACTCGAGCCCCAGCACGCCGTCGTGTGGTACGAGACGGTCTTCGCCTTCCTCGACCAGCACGTGCACGGAGCAGACTGGAAGCGACCCGAGCTGCTGGGCTGACACTGGCTCGG
>JAJAZI010000009.1 GCA_026785785.1 Microbacteriaceae bacterium | reverse complement strand
GGCAGAAGAGCGTGAACTCGACAGCGGGAATGGGGGGAAGCGCGCTGACCTCGCCGTTCTACCCGGCCTGGGTCGACACCGGCGATGACGACCTCGCGGCCATGCGCCTCGCCATCGCGACCCGCGACTTCGAGCAGCTCGGCCAGCTCGCCGAGTACAGCTGCCTCAAGCTGCACGGGCTCATGATGTCGACCCGCCCCGCGCTGCTGTACTGGAACGCGGGCACGATGGCGGCGATCCATGCCGTGCGCGAGCTGCGTGCCAGCGGTATCCCGGTCTACTTCACCATCGACGCCGGCCCCCAGGTGAAGGCCCTGTGCCTGCCCGAGCACGCCAGCACGGTGTCGGATGCTCTGAGCCGGGTCGCCGGCGTGTACGAAACCAGAACCAGCGCGCTCGGTCGCGGCGCACGACTGCTGTCGTGACGATCGCCGCCGCGAGAACCGTCGCGGCCTCTGCGCCGGGCAAGCTGTTCCTTCTCGGCGAATACGCGGTGTTGGATGGCGCGCCGGCGCTGCTGGTCGCTGTCGACCGCCGCGTCACCGTCACCGTCGCACCATCGGATGACGATCGCTGGCACCTGAGCACGCCCGGCCTCGACCTGGACGCCCTCACACTCGAGGCCGACGGAAGCATCCCTGCGGGCGTCGACGGGCGGACACGCACACGGCTGCAGGTTTTCGACGCGGTGCGGACGGTGGTGCGCTGCACGGGCGCACTCTCGATCACCATCGACAGCACGGCATTTTTCGCCGCGGGGCACAAGCTGGGGCTGGGATCCAGCGCGGCGGTTGCCACGGCGCTCACGGCCGCCCTCTCGAGCGCCGCCGGGCGCTCGCCGAGCCGGGAAGACATCCGGATTCTCGCCACGGACGCCCACCGGTCCGCGCAGCGCGGCGCGGGCAGCGGAGGGGATGTCGCCTCCAGCAGTTACGGCGGCCTCATCGGCTATGTGCGCGATACGGCGCCGACTTCGCTGGTCTGGCCGCAGGAACTCGAGATCATGGCCGTCGTCACCGGCACCGGCAGCAGCACGACGAACCTTGTCGGCAAGGTCGCAGACTACGCGGCACGAGACACCGCCCGATACCGGGCAGACATTGCGCGGCTTGCCGCGCTCGCACATCAGGCACAGGATGCTGTGCGCTCCGCTGAGGACTTCCTCCGTCTCGCATCCGACTACTTCGATGCGCTCGTCGAACTCGACGCGCATGCCGGTGCGGGCATCGTCAGCGAACACCACCTGCGACTGCACTCACTCGCGGCCGACCTCGACGGCGTCTTCAAGACATCCGGTGCGGGCGGCGGAGACGTCGGCCTGGTGTTTGGGAGGAGAGGAGAATCGGCCGCGCGGCTTGCCGCAGCTTTTGCCGAAGCGGGCGCAGAGGCCGTACCGTTAGGTTTTGGCGCGAACGGGGTGACGATCAGTCCGAGCACCGCCGCCACAACAGTCATACACAGAATGAGGGACGGGTCTACATCGTGAGCTCCTCCCGCATCCCCCGGTTCTATCAGCTGAGCGTGGAGGAGCGTTTGCGGGTGCTCTACGAGCGCGGGGTGCTGAGTGACGCAGACTATCGCGCGCTTGCGACGGGGACCTACATTCTCGATCCCGGCACCGCCGATCGACTCACCGAGAACGTCATCGGGGTCTTCTCCATGCCGCTCGGACTCGGGCTGAACTTTCAGATCAACGCGCGTGACTACCTTGTGCCGATGGTCGTCGAGGAGCCGTCCATCATCGCCGCGGTCAGCTCCGCCGCGCGGCTGGTCCGTCGCGACGGCGGGTTCACGAGCGTTGCGGATGAGCCGATGCTGATCGGCCAGATCCAGGTCGTCGATGTGGCGGATGCGGCTGGCGCGCGGCAGGCCCTGCTGGCCCGCAAGACTGAGATACTCGATCTCGCCAACGCACAGCATCCGAACATGCTCGCCCGTGGCGGCGGAGCCAAGGACGTCGAGGTGTTCCTGCGCGGGCAGACGGCGGCGAACGGCGAGCTGCTCGTCGTACATCTGATTGTGGACAGCCGGGATGCCATGGGCGCGAACCTCGCGAACACCATGTGCGAGGCGGTCGCACCGCTCGTGGAGCAGATCAGTGGCGGGCGGGTATTCCTCCGCATCCTCTCGAATCTCACCGACCGCGCGATGGTTCGTGCGCGCTGTGTCATCCCGGTGGCCCGGCTCGCCTCGGGCGATTTCTCCGGAGACCAGGTGCGGGACGGCATCGTGCTCGCGGCCGAGTTCGCCGCGATGGACCCGTATCGCGCGACCACCCACAACAAGGGCATCATGAACGGCATCGACGCCGTTGCGATCGCGACCGGCAACGACTGGCGCGCGATCGAAGCCGCTGCCCACGCTTATGCCGCGAGCAGCGGGCACTACGCACCACTGACGAGGTGGACAGCGGATGACGCGGGCAACCTGGTCGGAGAGATCGAGCTGCCACTGAAAGTGGGCACCGTCGGTGGGCAGGTGGAATCCAACCCTGCCGTGCGGATCGCGCACACAATTCTTGGCGTGAGCAGCGCGGCCGAACTGGCCGAGGTGATGGCAGCGGTGGGGCTGGCCCAGAACTTCGGTGCACTGAAAGCGCTCTCCACAGACGGCATCCAGCCCGGCCACATGCGCCTCCACGCCCGCAGTGTCGCGGTCGCCGCCGGTGCGACTGGCGCACGCTTCGACGAGGTCGTCAAACGGCTGGTCGCGAGCGGCGACATCAAGGTGTGGAAGGCACGGCACATCCTGGACGTGTTGGAGGGCCGGATCGCCGATACCGGGTCGATTCGCGCGATCCGCACCGCCAGCATCCCGGTGCAGGCGGCTGTCGCGGTGCCGGAACCCGCCCCGGCAGAACACGGCGTCAGCTTCGGCTACGGCAAGATCATCCTCCTCGGCGAGCATTCGGTGGTCTACGGCCGTCACGCCATCGCTGCACCGATCGGCCTCACCATCCGGGCCGAGGTGACCCGGCAGGAGTACGGCACGGAACTGGTCATCGCCCGCTGGGATACGGATGCCGCCTACGACCCGATCGGCGCGGGGCTCGCTGAGCGGGTGACCGCCCACATCGCTGAGCGTCTCGGCCTGGCGGGCAAGGGCATGCGTGTCGACGTCTTCCCGCACCTGCCGCGAGCCACCGGCCTGGGGGGGGCAGACCCGCCACCCCCCGGCCCGGAGAGAGACGCAAGAGGCGCCAAGATCGTATAAAAAAAAGAAAAACAAACCGACCAAAAAAAAAAAAG
>JAJAZI010000008.1 GCA_026785785.1 Microbacteriaceae bacterium | reverse complement strand
GTGACCCAGAGCACGACGAATCCGGTCCAGGAGAGATTGTGCTGGGCGAGCACCGAGCGCTCGAGGTGGTTGCGCACGGCGTTCGCGGCGCGGAACAGGTTCGAGGCGACGGCCATGGCCGAGTAGTCGAGGGGGAGGCCGCCGAGGCGGTCATGCACCTGGCGCTCCGTCTCGGCGAGCGTGAACGGTCCGGCCATGTGGTGCTCCTCGAGGAATAGTGACGGACGTACTCTATTCGACCGCTCGGAAAAGAATTCGTGCCCGAGATCGCCCCGCGATCGATTATGGTTCTGATAGTAATTGTTCGCCCCCGAACAATCGCCGAGGAGAATGACATGACTTCAACGACGAACGTCACGCTGGCCGACCTGGACCTGTTCGAGCAAGCGCCCCCTTGGGAGCTCTTCGACGAGCTGCGGGCGAAGGCTCCCGTGCACTGGGACGAGGAGGAGACGCCGAATCACGGGTTCTGGTCGCTCACCGGGTACCACGACATCGTGCACGTGCTGCGCGACACCGAGACTTTCTCGAGCGAGAAGGGCACCGTCAACCTCGAGGAGCTCGACGCCGATCAGATCGAGGCGCGCAAGTCGATGCTCGAGACCGACGGCGTCCGCCACCGCGCGCTGCGCCGGCTCATGCAGGGCGAGTTCACGCCCAAGGCCGTCGCCGGGTATGAGACCTTCCTCCGCGGGCTCACGGCGACGACGCTCGACCAGGCCTTCGCGCTCGGCGAGTTCGACTTCGTGGCGGAGGTCGCGGCCGACTTCCCGATCCGGGTGCTCGCGCGCATGCTCGATGTGCCGGATGCCGACATCCACAAGCTCATCGACTGGGGCAACCGCATGGTCGGCAACACCGACCCCGAGCACGCCGACGTGCTCGCCGACTCCGAGGAGAGCGAGAAGTACCGGCTGCTGCCGTTCCGCTCGCCCGCCGCCCAGGAGGTCTTCGACTACGGTCGCGCGCTCGCCGACCGCCGCCGCGGCCGCAACGGCGTCGACCTCGTGTCGCGACTCGTCAACCAGGAGCCGATGGACGGCATCCCGCTCTCCGAACGGGACTTCAACAGCTACTTCCTGTTGCTCGTCGTCGCCGGCAACGAGACGACCCGGCACACGATCACCCACTCGATGAACTACCTCATGCAGAATCCCGACCAGCTCGAACTGCTGCAGGAGCGCCCCGAGCTGATTCCGTGGGCGGTCGAAGAGTTCCTGCGTCTCGCGAGCCCGGTCTACCACTTCCGCCGCACGGCAACCCGCGACACCGAGATCCGCGGCCAGGCGATCACGGAGGGCGACAAGGTCGTCACCTGGTTCGCCGCCGGCAACCGCGACCCGCAGGTGTTCGACGACCCCTACCGCATGGATGTCACCCGCAACCCGAACGAGCACATGGCCTTCGGCCGCGGCGGCCCGCACATGTGCATGGGCAACGCGCTCGCCCGGCTCGAGATTAAGATTATGTTCGAAGACCTGTTGCCGCGCATCACGAGCGTGCAGCAGATGGGAGAGGTCTCCCGGCTGCGCAGCAACTTCATCAACGGCATCAAGCGATTCCCGGTGAAGGTCGACCTGAGGTAAGGAACGGCATGACGACGACAGAACCGGCTGCGGCCGGCGATCAGCGGGCGGCGCTCGCCGACCCGCACGCGACCTTCCCGCATCCGATCTGGGGTGACGAGTCCGACGTCGTCAACCTCGCCCTCGACTGGTCCGCCAAGCGGGTCGTGCGGCACACCGACCCGCTCTCCACCGCGCGCTCCGCCTCGGAGCTTGCAGCGGATGCCGGGCCGACGATCACGGCATCCGGGATCGGGGGAGCGGCGGCGCTCGACGTCTTCGACCGCGTGCTCGAGCCAGCGACCCGCTCGCAGGACGATCCGCTCAACCTCGCCTACATCGCAGCCGCCCCGACGCGCGCCGCGATCGCCTTCGACTTCGTGACGAGCTCCGCGAACATCTTCGGCGGGCTCTGGGAGGCCGGCGCCGGCGCGATCTTCGCCGAGAACGAGGCCATCGCCTGGCTCGTCGGGCTGCTCGGCTGGCCGGAGGGGGCGGGCGGATGCTTCGTCTCCGGCGGCACCTCGGGCAACCTCTCCGCTCTGCTCACCGCGCGCGAGACGGCGCTCACCCGCCGCGGCTCCCGCCCGCCCGGAGGCTGGAAGCTCGCCTGCTCCGCCAACGCGCACTCGTCGATCCAGACCGCCGCGCGGGCGCTCGACGTCGATATCCTCGACGTCCCGGTCGACGAGCGCGGGCACCTCACCGGGCCCGCCCTGCGCGCCGAACTCGAGCGGTCGCCCGACGTCTTCGCGGTCGTCGCATCCGCCGGCACGACCAACGAGGGCATCGTCGACGACCTCGCCGCCATCGCGGACGTCTGCGAGGAGTTCGGAGTCTGGTTGCACGTCGACGGCGCTTACGGCGGCGCAGGGCTCGCCGCGCCGAGCGTGCGGTACCGCTTCGACGGCATCGAGCGCGCCGACAGCTTCATCGTCGACCCGCACAAGTGGCTCTTCGCCCCGTACGACTGCTGCGCGCTCGTCTACCGCGATCCGCAGCTCGCCCGGGCCACCCACTCGCAGCACGCGAGCTACCTCGATCACGTCGATCGGGAATCGTGGAACCCGAGCGAGCTCGCCCTGCACCTCTCCCGGCGGGCGCGCGGCCTGCCGTTCTGGTTCAGCCTCGCCACGCACGGCACCGACCGCTACCGCGACGCGATCGAGCGCTCGATATCGACGGCGCACGAGGTCGCCGAGGCGATCCGGGCATCCGACCACCTCCTGCTGTTGTGCGAGGTGGAGCTGTCGGTCGTGATCTTCGAGCGGCCGGGCTACACCGACGCGCAGTACAGCGAGTGGTCGCATGAGGCGGCCGTGACCGGACGGATGCTGTGCGTGCCGACCAAGTGGCACGGGCGCACCGTGCTACGCCTCGCGTTCGTGAACCCCGCCACCGACCCGCGCGCCGTGATCGAGGTGCTCGATACGCTGCGCTGAGCCGCGGCCGATCGACGGGGCGAGTTTCGCTTTCATTATTCAGGAGTGCCAGTGGTGGGGCGGTGCCGTGGCTGATCTGCCGGGCGAGTTTCGCTTTCATTATTCAGGAGTGCCAGAGGTGGGGCTGAGCCGCGCCCACGGTTTTCTTGCCCGACCTGCCGCGAATTGCCCGTTTCGGTCCCCTCCCGGGTGCGCGAACGCCTCGGGAGCGCCCGGCGAGGGTGCCGGATGCTGGTCTCGGCCGAAACTGCCGCTTTCACTCCTGAATTATGAAAGCTTTCACTCCTGAATTATGAAAGCTTTCACTCCTGAATAATGAGAGCGTCAGCCCTGGGTCGGTGACGCGGCCGGCCGCAGCATCGCGATCCTCTCGAGGAAGGCGTCGACGAGTGCATAGGTCCGCTCGCGCGCCGCGCCCTCCTCTGCCCGCGTGTGGGCCAGCAGTGCGACGGGGTCCTGCCCGTCGGCGATGACCTTGGTGGCGCCGCCCTCGGCCAGCCAGCCCTGCAGGGTGTCGGCGTCGAGCTCGGGGTGGAACTGCACCGCGAGGCTGCGTCCGAAGCGGAAGGCCTGGGATGCCGCGGCATTGCGCGCGAGTTCCGTGGCGCCCGCGGGCAACGTCCATCGGTCGTAGTGGAACTGGAACCACGGCCCCGGGCCGATCAGCGACTGGTCGTCGCTGTGGATCGGGGTCCAGCCGATCTCGGCCTTCGGGGCGGGGGCGACCGTGCCGCCGAGCGCGCGGGAGAGAAGCTGCCCGCCGAAACACACGCCGAGCACGGGGACATCCGCGAGCACGGCCGTGCGGAGCCATTCGACCTCCGGCGTGAGCCACCGCCCGATCGACTCGTCGTCCCACGCGCCCCACGGTGCGCCGAGCGGCACGACGAGGTCGTAGCCGGCGAGGTCGGGGAAGTCGAACCGCACGTTGGGAGTGCTGAAATTGCGCGCATCCACGACGAGGATCTCGTCGACCTCGAAGCCGTGATGGCGGAGCCGGTCGGCGATGGGACCGGACGACGTCACATGGTCGTGCTGCACGAAGAGGGCTTTCACGCGGGCTCCCTAGCTTGCGGTTCGGCGGATCTGGCCTAGTATCGCACTAATCGTTCATGGCCGAACGATTTATCTCCGGAGGATAAATGGGTACCGATGTAGCTGCTCTGCGCTTGGAACTTGCCTCACGAGGCATCGATGTACTTCGCCTCATTTACGCCGACATCCTGGGAACGACACGGGCGAAAGACCTCCTCGTCAGCCAGCTCGAGAGCTCGGCGGCGAAGGGCGCGACCTTCTGTCAGGGCGTCTGGGTCACGACGACCCGCGGGGGAGTGCTCGACGGCAACGACATCATGTCGTCGGGGCTGCCCGACCTCATCATGAGGGTCGATCCGTCCACCGTCACGCTCATGCCGTGGGAACCGGGGGTGGCTCTCGCGCTCGCCGACGCCTTCGATCCGGACGGCTCCGCCAGCGTGCTGTCGCCCAGGACGGTGCTCAAGGGAGTGATCGAGCGGTACACGAAGCTCGGCCTCGTGCCGGTCGTCGGACCGGAACTCGAGTTCTACATCGCCGAGCGCGGCGAAAACGGCTGGCGGCGCGTGATCGAGGGCACCGGTCGCGTGTACACGGCCGGCGCCTGCGTCGACCCGAAGGGCACCTTCCTGCACCTGTTGCGGATGCTGGACCAGATGGACATCGGCGTCTTCGCCGGCAACCACGAGTTCAGCCCGTCCCAGTACGAGATCAACCTCTGGCACGGCGAGGCGCTGAGGGCGGCCGACCGCACATTCCTGTTCAAGACCGCGGTCAAGGACATCGTCACCCGCACCGGCCAGCTCGCGACCTTCCTCGGCAAGCCGTGGACCGACGAGGGTGGCAGCGGTTTCCACCTGCACTTCTCGGTAACCGACGAATCCGGACGCAACCTCATGGTGACGCCGGAGGGCGAGTTGTCCGGCACCGCCGACAACATGATCGCCGGAATCCTCGGCCACGCCGCATCGCTCGTGGCCTTCACCAACCCGACCGTGAACGCTTACAAGCGGCTCGGCCCCGACACCCTCGCGCCGTACCGGGCCAACTGGGGTCACGACAACCGCAGCTCGATGCTGCGCGTGCCGCCCGAGCGCGGGTCGGGCACCAGGCTCGAGGTCCGGGTCGGCGACGGCGCCGCCAATCCGTACCTGATCATCGCCTCGGTGCTTGCCGCGGCCCTGGATGGCATCGAGCGGTCACTCCCGGCCCCTCCGAGCGCGGAGGGCTGGTCGTACGAGAACGAGTCGGCGGACGTCCTGCCGACCACCCTCACGGTCGCCCTCGACGCGCTCGAGACGGACGCCTTCATGAGGGACTGCCTCGGCGCGGCCCTCGTTGACGTCTTCGTGCTGCTCAAGCGCGACGAGGTGGCGCGCTACGAGGACGAGGTCGAGCACCCCGACACCCGCGACGTGACCCAGTGGGAGCTCGACGAGTACCTCGAGGCCTACTGACGCTGCGGCCGGCGTGGCACGCGGTTGGCCCGCCGCGTGCCCCCGAGCGCCTCACTCGGGTGTTGTTCACCCGCGCGGCGGTAATCGCAGGTACGCGAGTGACCAGCATGCGCGCTCATGCCCGCGCCCGCGCTACACCGGCTGGGACCGGTCGGCGACGAGCTCGCCGCCGGCGAAGGTCGTGCCGACCTCGCGGTAGTAGCCGCCGAGCACCTCGTCGACAGGAAGCAGCGACCCGAGCTCGTCCCACTGCGAGTCGGCGAGGCTCAGCTCCGCGTCGCCGCGCCAGGCCGGCCCGAGGTCGAGGTCGACGCCTCCCATCGACACGAGCTGGTCGAGTGACATGCCGCCGCCGGTCGCGATCGACGGCATGAAGCGGTTGTGCAGCATTCTGTGTCCGTTGACGAAGCCGTTGTCCTCCGACGGCTCGCGCAGCGTGACGACGGCGCTCGCGAGGCGGTGGTCGTAGGCCGAGAGGGATGCGCCGAGCTGGGCCCCGTTCTCGAGTCTCGGGGTCGCCTTGCCGCGGTTGAACAGGCGCGTGACGTGGATCGAGCCGAACTTCTTCGGGTAGCCCTGGAACCAGCCGCGACCGATCGCGAAGTCCTTCGTAACCCAGATCGCGACACAGCGGCTGTAGGTGACGCCCTGGTGGGCGCAGCGCACGACGGCGAAGGCCTCGAGGTACTGCGAGCGGATCGGGTCGAGCAGTTCGAGGCCGCCCTCGCTGCAGGACTGCCAGTCGGCCCAGATGAGAGCGACCGCGCCGGGCCGGTCCGGGGCAAGGTCGATGTCGTCCGGCAGGATCGCGCGCACGTTCGCCGGGTCGGTCAGGTACTCGACGGTGAGCAGTGTTCCCGAGTAGTACCAGGGTGGGTTCGGCACGAGCGAACTCGAGCCCTTCGGCGTCAGCGGCGGCAGGAATCCGTGGAGAGCAGTCATAGCGCCAGATTCTAACCCCGAACAGCCTTTTGTTCGTGAACAAACGAAAAGTGC
>JAJAZI010000007.1 GCA_026785785.1 Microbacteriaceae bacterium | reverse complement strand
TCGACTACTGCGCCCTCGATCTCGATGACACCGTCTTTTTTCGCCATATCCTCTTCGTCGCTAAAATATTGTGTTTGCTGGTCGTGCGTTGGATTGTGGTGGCCGCCGCTGCGGGAAAATCCGAGCGTGGAGCGCGCGTGACCGCGCCCAAGACACCAAAGAACAAGCTTAGGCGATAGTCACCCGTTTCGGCAACTCGCCTTTATACTCACGTCCAGACAATACGGCCCGGGGCGCGCCGGCCCAGCGGAATCAGCGCGCCGCGCCAGCGGAATCAGCGCGCCGCGCCAGCGGAATTAGCGCGCCGCAGCCTGCTCCGCGGCGACGACCTCGACGACCTCGACGACCGAGTCGTGCGGCTCGGTGCCGGGCTCGAGTCCGGTGACCGTGGTCGTGAAGTGCTCGGCGCTGAGGTCGCGGAGCATCTCCCGCATCCGCACGCTCTCGGGGTCGTCGGGCAGGTCGAACCGCAGGGCGGCTCCTATCGCTCGCACGAGCGCGGCGGGGGTGCCTCCCGCTGCGGCGAGCTGGGTGGCGGGCGAGACGAACCGCTCGTTGCGGCCGAGCTTGCGCAGCGGTTGGCGGCCCACCCGTGCCGAGGTGTCGGGCAGCTGGGGATTGGCGAAGCGCACCAGCGTGCGCGCGACGTACTCAGCGTGTTTTGCGGGGTCGAAGGCGTATTTGCCGACGAGCAACTCGGAGGTCTCGTCGAGCGCCGCCCGCACCTCGGCGAGCACCTCGGGAACCGCGACGGCCTGCGCGAGAGACTCCGCGCCGTGCACGAAGCCGTGGTGGGCAACCGTCGCGTGGCCGGTGTTGACGGTATTGACGGTATTGACGGTATTGACGGTATTGACGGTATTGACGGTGTTGACGGTGTTGACGGCGTTGACGGTGTTGAGCTTGGGCTCGATATACGCCGCGAGCTCGTCGACGAAGTGCGCGCCGGGGATGGCGGGCACGTTGTCGCCGAACGGCGGTCTCTCGATCGCCCACTCGAAGAAGTCCTCCACCGTGACGTCGAGGCCGAAGGCGCCCGCCACCTGCGGCACGATGCGGGCAACGGCGGTGTTGGCGAAGATCGCCCGAGCGGCCAGCCAGCCGTTCGGGCGATCGCCCAGCACCTGGCTGACCTCGCGCTCGAGCAGGTCGGTGGCGTTGAGGGCGTTCTCGCACGCCATGACGGTGAGCGGCGGCATCCCGGCGGGCCGCGTGTCGATCCCCGCGGCGATCACGGGCGCGACGAAGCGCAGGATGTTCGCCCCGACCGCGGTCGTGACGACCTCGGCCGTCGCGATCTCGTCAACGACCGCCTGCTCGTTCGAGCGGCTGTTGAGAGCGCGGTAGTTGTTGACGGTGCGGGTCGCCGCGTTCGCGCCCACCTCGTGCACCTGGAAACTGGGCGCCGCCGCGAGGGCGTCGATCACTCCGGGATCCACATCGGCGAAGACGACCCGAAATCCGTGCCGGGATGGACGCGCGTCGCCATAGTCGGGTGCGTTGACGGCCACCCACGCCTCTGGCACCCCCTGTGTCGCCAAAGTCGGAATCCGGCCCGATCTGCGCGCAGAAGACGCCAAAATGCGAGGCGCAATGCTCCGAATCCGACTTTGGCGACAGGTGACGATGCGCGCCCACGCCGAATACGGACTCGTGGTCGTATCCAGCCGTATCCCAACGACCACCACTGCGTACTCGGCGCGATTCTGGCGCACCCGTGAGGTTTCGTAGACCGGCCGCGCTGCTCAACCAACAGACACCGGCCGCGCTGCTCACCCAGCGGGCACCGGCAGAGACGAAACTCAGGCGAGCGGGGTGGGGGTGACGCCGAATGGCGCGAGGCCGGCCGCGCCGCCGTCCTCCGCGGTGAGCACCCAGATGCCGTTCTTGTGCACCGCAACGGAGTGCTCCCAGTGCGCGGCCATCGTGCCGTCCGCGGTCGCGACCGTCCAGTCGTCCTCGCGGGTGGCGGTGTCGATGCCGCCGAGGGTCACCATCGGCTCGATCGCGACGACGAGCCCGGGCTTCACCGCCGGTCCCTTGCCGCGCACCCGGTAGTTGAACACGGGCGGGTCCTCGTGCATCGAGCGCCCGATGCCGTGGCCTGTGTAGTCCTCGAGGATGCCGAAGGTGCCGTGGCCGTCGACGTAGTCTTCGATCGCGGCACCGACCTCGTTCAGGTGGCGTGCGCGCGACAGCGCGGCGATGCCGGCCCAGAGTGACTGTTCGGTCACCGACGAGAGGTTCTCGCGCTCGCGCACGACGCCGGGCCGGGAGGCATCCGGAACCACCGTGGTGAACGCGGCGTCGCCGTTCCACCCGCCGAGCTCGGCCCCGCAGTCGATCGACACGATGTCGCTGGGTTCGAGCACGCGGGAGCCGGGGATGCCGTGCACCACGTCATCGTTCACCGACGCACAGATGGTGTGCCGGTAGCCGGGCTCCAGCATGAAGTTCGGTGCGGCGCCCGCCGAACGGATGCTGGCCTCGGCGATCGCGTCGAGCTCGAGCGTCGTGACGCCGGGGCGGATCGCGTCGCGCACCGCGCCCAGCGCGGCGGCCGTGATGAGCCCGGGCCGCAGCATGAGCCGCAGCTGCGCGGGCGTCTTGTAGATCGAGCGCAGTGCCACGCCTAGACGGCGGTAACGGCGCCGGGACGCTGGATGCCGTGCGCCGCGAGTGCCGCGGTGATACGGCCCTCGACCTCGTCGATCTCGCCGATGCCGTCGACCTCGACCAGGAGGCCTTTGTCGCGGTAGGCGGCGACGAGCGGCGCGGTCTCGCGGGCGAAGACATCCTGACGGTGGCGGATGGCCTCTTCCGAGTCATCCATCCGACCCTGTTCGACGGCACGCTTGCGCAGCCTGGTGACGACCTCGTCGGTGTCCGCGACGAGCTGGACGACACCGTCGAGGCTCTGCTCGCGCGCGGCGAGCAGGTCGGTGAGATACGCCACTTGGTTGAGCGTGCGCGGGTAGCCGTCGAGCAGGAAGCCCTCGAGGGCATCCTCCTCGGCGAGGCGGCTCGCAACGAGCTCGTTGGTGAGCGAGTCGGGAACGTAGTCGCCGGCGTCGACGATCGCCTTGACCTGGGTTCCGAGTTCGGTGCCCGTGCGGATGTTGTGGCGGAAGATGTCGCCGGTCGCGATCGCGGGGATGCCGAAGTCGGAGGCGAGCTTGGCCGCCTGGGTTCCCTTGCCGGCCCCGGGGGGACCGACGATGAGCAGGCGGGGCGCCGTGCCCTGGGCAAACGAGATCATCGGAGCAGCCCCTCGTAGTGGCGCTGTTGGAGCTGCGAGTCGATCTGCTTGACCGTCTCGAGCCCGACACCGACGATGATCAGGATGCTTGCGCCGCCGAACGGGAAGTTGGCGTTGGCCCCGACCGTCGCCAGTGCGATGAGCGGGATGAGGGCGATGAAACCGAGGTAGAGCGAACCGGGCAGCGTCACGCGAGTGAGCACGTAGTCGAGGTACTCGGCGGTCGGACGGCCGGCGCGGATTCCGGGGATGAAGCCGCCGTACTTCTTCATGTTGTCGGCGACCTCCTCCGGGTTGAAGGTGATAGCCACGTAGAAGTAGGTGAACCCGACGATCAGCAGGAAGTAGAGCGCCATGTACAGCGGGTTGTCGCCCGAGGTCAGGTTGTCCGAGATCCACTGCACCCACGGCGAGGGGGCGCCGCCGCCGGCCGGCTGGTTGAACTGGCCGACGAGGGCGGGCAGGTACAGCAGCGACGAGGCGAAGATGACGGGCACGACGCCTGCCATGTTCACCTTGATTGGGATGTAGGTGTTGTTGCCGCCGTACGTGCGGCGACCGACCATCCGCTTGGCGTACTGCACCGGGATTCGGCGCTGGGACTGCTCGACGAACACGACGGCGGTCATGATCACGAGTCCGACGGCGAGCACGAGGAGGAAGACCTCGAAGCTCTGCGAGGCCTGGATGCCCCAGAGCGCGGAAGGGAACGTGGCGGCGATCGAGGTGAAGATCAGCAGCGACATGCCGTTGCCGACCCCGCGCTCGGTGATGAGCTCACCCATCCACATGATGAGGCCGGTCCCGGCGGTCATCGTGATGACCATCAGCAGCGTCGCGTACCAGGACGGGTCGGTGATGAGGTTCGCGCACTCGGGCGCGCCGCTCGTCGAGGGGAACAGCGCACCGCTCCGGGCGACCGTGATGAGCGTGGTCGACTGCAGGATGGCGAGGGCGATGGTGAGGTAGCGGGTGTACTGCGTGAGTTTCGCCTGGCCGGACTGGCCCTCCTTGTGAAGGGTGTCGAAGTGCGGGATGACGACGCGCAGCAGCTGCACGATGATCGACGCCGTGATGTACGGCATGATGCCGAGCGCGAAGACCGAGAGTTGAAGGAGGGCGCCGCCACTGAAGAGGTTGACGAGCTCGTAGAGGCCCGTCGTGCCGTCATTCGAGGCGATACACGCCTGCACGTTGCCATAGTCGACATACGGTGCGGGGATGAAGGAGCCGAGTCGGAACAACGCGACGATACCGAGCGTGAACCCGATCTTCCTTCGAAGGTCGGGCGTGCGGAAGATCCGCGCTACGGCTCTGAACACGAGTCCTCCAGGTTAGTTCTGATGAAGCAGGAGGGGTGACCCTTGCGGGCCACCCCTGAAACTTGCGTCTCTTACGACTACGTGACGGAACCGCCGGCAGCAACGATCTTCTGTTCGGCAGAGCCGGACACCTTGTCGACTGCAACATCAAGCTTAACCGCAATGTCGCCCGAGCCGAGAATCTTGACCTTCTCGTTCTTGCGCACGGCGCCCTTGGCGACGAGATCGAGGATCGTGACCTGACCACCGGAGGGGTAGAGCTCGGCGAGCTTTTCGAGGTTCACGACCTGGTACTCGACGCGGAACGGGTTCTTGAACCCGCGCAGCTTCGGAGCACGCATGACGAAGTTGATGTTTCCACCCTCGAAGCCGGGGCGCATCGAGTAACGCGCCTTCGTGCCCTTGGTACCTCGACCCGCGGTCTTACCCTTGGATCCCTCACCACGACCCACACGCATGCGGTCTCTCTTCGCACCGGGAGCCGGGCGAAGGTGGTGCATCTTGAGAACCTGCGGGCGAGCCTCGACGTCGGCGGCCGGGGCAGCCTTCTTCTTGGCAGGAGCCTTCTTGGCCGGGGCCGTCGTCGACGCCGTGGCGCCGCCTGCAGCATCGGACTTCGCGGCGGCGGGCTTCTTGGCGGCGGGCTTCTTCGCGGCGGTCGCCGCGGTGTCTGCCTTGGCCGTCGCCGACTTCTTGGCTGCCGCCTTGGGAGCGGCGGCCGTGTCAGCGGTCACCTTGGCCGGAGCCTTGGCGGGTGCCTTCTTCGCGGCTGGCGTGGTTTCTTCAGCCATTAGTCAATCTCCTCGACGCGAACCAGGTGGGCGACGGTACGGACGTAGCCGCGGTTCTGCGAATTGTCTTCGCGAACCACGACATCGCCGATGCGCTTGAGCCCGAGGCTCCGCAACGTGTCGCGCTGGTTCTGCTTTTCACTAATTTTGGACTTGATCTGGGTCACCTTCAGGCGCGCGGCCATCAGACACCTGCCTTCGTGTCAGCCTGGGCGCGCAGGAGGCGCGCAGGCACAACATGCTCAACCGAGAGGCCACGGCGCGCAGCGACCGCAGCGGGCTCTTCGAGCTGCTTGAGGGCAGCAACGGTGGCATGAACGATGTTGATCGTGTTCGATGAACCGAGCGACTTGCTCAGGACGTCGTGGATGCCGGCGCACTCGAGTACCGCGCGGACCGGACCACCGGCGATAACACCGGTACCGGCGGATGCGGGACGCAGCAGCACGACGCCGGCTGCGGCCTCACCCTGCACGGGGTGGGGGATCGTGGCGGCGACGCGAGGAACGCGGAAGAAGTTCTTCTTCGCCTCCTCGACACCTTTGGAGATCGCGGTCGGCACTTCACGCGCCTTGCCATAGCCGACTCCAACGAGACCGTTACCATCGCCGACGACGACCAGAGCGGTGAAGCTGAAGCGACGACCACCCTTGACGACCTTCGACACGCGGTTGATCGTGACGACACGCTCGAGGAACTGGCTCTTCTCGCTGTCGCGCGATCCGCGCTGCTGGTTCGGGTTGCGCTCGCGACCGCCACGACGGGCCTCGCGAGGCTCGGCGGCGTTGTTGTTCTCAGTTCCGGCTGCCGTCTCGACAACCGCGGTCTGAACGACTGCGGTCTCTGTCGATTCGGGCGCCACGACTGCCTTGGGCTCCACGGCCTGCTCCTTGTTTGTCGTTGCGTCGCTCACAGGTCCAACCCGCCTTCCCTGGCGCCATCCGCAATGGCCGCAACGCGACCCGCGTACTTGCTGCCACCACGGTCGAACACGACGGCGTCGATTCCGGCGGCCTTCGCGCGCTCGGCGACGAGCTCGCCGACCTTGCGTGCCTTGGCGGTCTTGTCGCCGTCGAAGGTGCGCATGTCGGCCTCAAGGGTCGACGCGGACGCGAGGGTGAAACCCTTGCTGTCGTCGATGACCTGCACGAAGATGTGACGAGCCGACCGGGTGACAGAGAGACGCGGACGCGCCTCGGTGCCAACGACCTTCTTGCGAAGACGTGCGTGTCGGCGGCCCTTGGCGGCCGACTTGCTCTTGCCTCTAGTTCCGAGAGCCATTTCTACTTACCACTCTTTCCGGCCTTGCGGCGGACTACCTCGCCTGCGTAGCGCACACCCTTGCCCTTGTAGGGCTCTGGCTTGCGCAACTTACGAATGTTTGCGGCGACCTCTCCGACGGCCTGCTTGTCGATGCCGTGCACCGTCAGCTTGGTGTTGCCTTCGACAACAAAGGAGATGCCGGTGGGGGGAACGACGACGACCGGGTGCGAGAAGCCGAGCGCGAACTCGAGGTTCGCGCCCTTCGCGGCCACGCGATAACCGGTACCGACGATCTCAAGACCCTTGGAATAACCAGTGGTCACACCGATGATCTGGTTGGCGATCAGCGTGCGGGTCAGGCCGTGCAGCGAGCGCGATTCGCGCTCGTCGTTCGGACGCGTAACGAGCAGCTGACCGCCGTCGAGGCTGACCTCGATGGGGTTCGCGACGGTGAGGCTGAGCTCACCCTTCGGGCCCGCGACGGTGACGGCAGAGCCGTCGACCTTGACGTCGACCCCAGCAGGGATCTCAATGGGGAGTCTTCCGATTCGTGACATATTCGGCTACCACACGTAGGCGAGGACTTCCCCACCCACGCCTTTCGAAGTTGCCTGGCGGTCCGTGAGGAGGCCAGAGGAAGTCGACAGGATCGCGACGCCGAGGCCACCGAGAACGTTCGGGATCTCCGTGGACTTGGCGTAGACGCGCAGTCCGGGCTTCGACACGCGCTTGATGCCCACGATCGAACGCTCCCGGTTCGGGCCGTACTTGAGGTCGATGGTCAGGGTCTTGCCGACGCGGGCATCCTGGATCTTCCAACCGGAGATGTAGCCCTCTTTCTTGAGGATCTCCGCGATATGGGACTTGAGGTTGCTGCTCGGAAGCGACACGGAGTCGTGGTACGCCGAGTTCGCGTTGCGCAGCCGGGTCAGCAGATCTGCGACCGGATCTGTCATTGTCATTGCGTATTTTTCCTAATCTCGTCTGGTTTCGATGCCCGTTACGCGGGCGCCGACCTGGTCGATCGGTGGAGCGGGGGTGTTACGGGGTGTTCTCTGCGTTACGGAACGGGAAGCCGAGCGCCTTGAGCAGCGCGCGACCCTCGCCGTCGTTCTTCGCCGTGGTGACGACAGTGATGTCGAAACCGCGGACGCGGTCGATCTTGTCCTGATCGATCTCGTGGAACATCGACTGCTCCGTGAGGCCGAACGTGTAGTTGCCGTGGCCGTCGAACTGCGTGTCCGACAGGCCTCGGAAGTCGCGGATACGCGGAAGCGCGAGCGACAGAAGCCGGTCGAGGAACTCCCAAGCACGGTCACCACGAAGCGTGACGTGGGCGCCGATCGGCTGGCCCTCGCGCAGCTTGAACTGTGCGATCGACTTGCGAGCGGCGGTGATCTGCGGCTTCTGGCCCGTGATCGCGGTGAGGTCCTTGACAGCCCCATCGATGACCTTGCCATCGCGCGCGGCCTCGCCGACACCCGTGTTCACGACGATCTTCACGAGTCCCGGCACCTGGTGCACGTTCGTGAAGCCGAAGTCCTTGAGCAGCTGGGCCGAGATCACGGTCTTGTACTTCTGCTTGAGGCGGGGCTGGATCTTGCCAGCGGCCTCCGCAGTTGCTGTGTCAGTCATTACAGGTCCTCACCTGACTTCTTGGCGTAGCGAACGCGCACGGTCTTGCCGTCGTCGTTCTTCTCCACGCGGAAGCCGACGCGAGTCGGCTTCTTGGTCTTGGGGTCGACGAGGGCGACGTTCGACACGTGGATCGGTGCCTCCATCTGCTCGATGCCACCGGTCTTGCTGCCGCGCTGTGTCTGTCCGACACGAACGTGCTTGGTGACGAAGTTGATTCCCTCGACGATGACGCGGTTGCGCTCGACGAGAACCTCGAGCACGCGGCCCTGCTTGCCGCGGTCGCCGCCGCGGTCCTGCCGACGGCCGTTGAGGACCTGAACCAGGTCCCCCTTCTTGATATTCGCCATGATTAAATAACCTCCGGTGCGAGCGAGATGATCTTCATGAACTTCTTGTCACGAAGCTCGCGGCCGACCGGCCCGAAGATGCGGGTACCACGGGGGTCCCCATCAGCCTTCAGGATGACGGCGGCGTTCTCGTCAAACTTGATGTACGAGCCGTCTGAACGGCGCGTCTCCTTTTTGGTGCGAACGATGACGGCCTTGACGACGTCACCCTTCTTGACGTTGCCGCCCGGAATGGCGTCCTTGACGGTGGCGACAATGACGTCGCCGAGGCCGGCATAGCGGCGGCCGGAGCCGCCGAGAACGCGAATCGTGAGCAGCATCTTGGCGCCGGTGTTGTCAGCGACCTTGACTCTGGATTCCTGCTGAAGCATCTTGTGTCCTTATTTCTAAGCAAGCCGAGGCTTACTTAGCCTTCTCGAGGATCTCGACCAGGCGCCAGCGCTTCGTGGCGCTGAGCGGACGGGTCTCACTGATGAGAACGAGGTCGCCGATGCCGGCCGAGTTGGCCTCGTCGTGGACCTTGACCTTGGACGTGCGGCGGATGACCTTGCCATACAGCGGGTGCTTGACGCGGTCCTCGACCTCGACGGTGATGGTCTTCTCCATCTTGTCGCTGGTCACGTAACCGCGACGCTCCTTGCGCTGTCCGCGCGCGTTCGCATCCTTGACGTCGTGAGCGGCGTGCTCGCCCGCGGTAGTTTCCGTGGTCTTAGCCATTACTTCGCCTCCTCGTTCTTGTCAGTGGACGCTGCCTCGTCGGCGGGCGCCTCTACGGCGGCATCCGCCTTGGACTTCTTCTTCGCCTTGGTCGCCTTGGGAGCGACCTCGAGCGGAGCAGGGGTGGCACGGATGCCGAGCTCGCGCTCGTGGATCACCGTGTAGATACGGGCGATGTCGCGCTTGACGGCGCGCAGGCGACCGTGGCTCTCCAACTGTCCCGTGGCGGACTGGAAGCGCAGGTTGAACAGCTCTTCCTTGGCTTTCTTGAGTTCGTCGACGAGCTTGCCGTCTTCAAAAGTGTCGAGCTCGTCTGGGGCGAGCTCCTTGGAACCGATCGCCATTATGCGTCGCCCTCCTCGCGCTTGATGATGCGTGCCTTGAGGGGCAGCTTGTGAATTGCCCGGGTGAGGGCTTCGCGCGCGACAGTCTCGGGAACACCGCTGAGCTCGAAGAGCACGCGTCCCGGCTTGACGTTGGCGATCCACCACTCGGGGGAACCCTTACCGGAACCCATGCGGGTCTCGGCGGGCTTCTTGGTGAGCGGGCGGTCGGGGTAGATGTTGATCCACACCTTCCCACCACGCTTGACGTGACGCGTCATCGCAATACGAGCGGCTTCGATCTGGCGGTTGGTGACATAGGCGGGGGTGAGCGCCTGGATGCCGTACTCGCCGAACGAAACCGTCGTGCCACCAGTGGCCTGACCACTACGGCCGGGGTGGTGCTGCTTGCGGTGCTTGACCTTGCGGGGAATCAACATTACTTTTCTGCTCCCACTGCTGCCGGGGCAGCTTCGGTTCTCGGAGCTGCGGCACCGCGACGCGGTCCACCATCACGGCCGCCGTCACGGCGGTCGTCGCGGCGGTCCGGACGCGAGGACTTGGCGTTGGCCTGCTCGCGAGCGAGCTCCTTGTTGGTGATGTCGCCCTTATAGATCCAGACCTTCACGCCGATGCGGCCGAACGTCGTCTTGGCCTCGTAGAAGCCGTAGTCGATGTTGGCGCGCAGGGTGTGCAGCGGAACGCGACCCTCACGGTAGAACTCCGAGCGGCTCATTTCCGCGCCGCCGAGGCGACCGGAGACCTGGATGCGGACACCCTTGGCTCCGGCGCGCTGGGCGCCCTGGAGGCCCTTGCGCATCGCGCGGCGGAAGGCCACGCGAGCGGTGAGCTGCTCGGCGATTCCCTGGGCGACGAGCTGAGCTTCGGCCTCGGGGTTCTTCACCTCGAGGATGTTCAGCTGGATCTGCTTGCCCGAGAGCTCCTCGAGGTCGGTGCGAATGCGCTCCGCCTCGGCGCCACGGCGACCGATCACAATGCCCGGACGGGCGGTGTGAATGTCGACGCGAACGCGATCACGGGTGCGCTCGATCTCGATGCGCGCCACTCCGGCACGGTCGAGGCTCGTCTTGAGCAGGTTGCGGATCTTGATGTCTTCGGCGACGTAGTCGCTGTAGCGCTGTCCGACCTTCGTGCTGTCAGAGAACCAACGCGACACGTGGTCGGTGGTGATACCCAGACGGAAGCCGTAGGGATTTACTTTCTGGCCCATTACTTCTTTCCTGCCTTCTTCGGCTGCGCTGCACCGGTCGCGTCGGCCGTCTCATCTGGCGTGGCCAGGACGATCGTGATGTGACTGGTGCGCTTCAGGATCTGGAACGCGCGTCCCTGTGCACGGGGCTGGAAACGCTTGAGCGTTGTGCCCTCGTCGACGTAGGCCGACGAGACGAACAGGTCCTGCTCGTCGAGGTAGCTGTTGCTCGCGTCGGCTTTCACCTTGGCGTTCGCCATCGCCGAAGCGACGAGCTTGTAGACCGGCTCGCTCGCACCCTGCGGCGCGAACTTCAGGATGGCCAAGGCCTCCATAGCCTGCTTGCCGCGGATCATGTTGACGACACGGCGAGCCTTGGTGGGGGTGACGCGAATGTGCTTCACGCGAGCGATGGATTCAACCATTTCTCTGCTCCTCCTTACGCCACCGCCTTAGCGGCGGCGACCCTTCTTGTCGTCCTTCACGTGTCCACGGAAGGTGCGGGTGGGGGCAAACTCTCCGAGCTTGTGCCCAACCATCGTCTCGGTGACGAACACCGGGATGTGCTTGCGACCGTCGTGCACCGCGATGGTGTGACCCAGCATTGCCGGGATGATCATCGAGCGGCGCGACCAGGTCTTGATCACGTTCTTGCTGCTGGCGGCGTTCGCGCCGACTACCTTGCGAAGCAGGTGGTCGTCAACGAAGGGGCCCTTCTTGAGACTGCGTGGCATCCTCTACAACTCCTACTTGCGCTTCTTGCCGGCATTGCGGCGACGAACGATGAGCTTGTCGGACTCTTTGTTGATGTGGCGAGTGCGACCTTCTTTCTGGCCCCACGGGCTGACCGGGTGGCGTCCACCGGAGGTCTTGCCCTCTCCACCACCGTGTGGGTGGTCGACCGGGTTCATGGCGACGCCACGCACGGTCGGGCGTACGCCCTTCCAGCGCATACGGCCGGCCTTTCCCCAGTTGATATTCGACTGCTCGGCGTTGCCGACCTCGCCGATAGTGGCGCGGCAACGGGCATCCACGTTACGGATTTCACCCGACGGCAGACGGAGCTGCGCGTAGGGGCCGTCCTTGGCGACGAGTCGCACGGATGCTCCGGCGGAGCGGGCCATCTTGGCACCGCCGCCCGGCTTCAACTCGATCGCGTGAATAACGGTTCCCGTGGGGATGTTCTTCAGCGGCAGGTTGTTGCCCGGCTTGATGTCGGCGGATGCGCCCGACTCGACGATGTCGCCCTGGTTCAGCTTGTTCGGCGCGATGATGTAACGCTTCGAGCCGTCGAAGTAGTGCAGGAGCGCGATGCGCGCGGTGCGGTTGGGGTCGTACTCGATCTCCGCGACCCTGGCGTTCACGCCGTCTTTGTCATTGCGCTTGAAGTCAATGATGCGGTACTGGCGCTTGTGGCCACCACCGATGTGACGGGTCGTGATGCGGCCGGCGTTGTTGCGTCCACCGGTCTTGGGCAGCGGGCGAAGGAGTGACTTCTCCGGGGTCGAACGGGTGATCTCGGCGAAATCTGCTACCGAGGATCCGCGACGACCGGGGGTCGTGGGCTTGTACTTACGAATTGCCATGGATTATCCCTTTTCCCTAGCCGACAGCCGTGAAGATGTCGATGGATCCGGACTTCAGCGAGACAATGGCGCGCTTGGTGTCCTTGCGCTTGCCCTGACCGAACTTGGTGCGCCTCGTCTTGCCCTTTTTGTTCAGGGTGTTGATCGATGCGACCTCGACGCCGAAGATCTTCTCGATCGCCAGCTTGATCTCGGTCTTGTTCGAACGGGGGTCCACGACGAACGTGTACTTGCCCTGGTCGATCAGACCGTAGCTCTTCTCGGAGACGACGGGCGACAGGATGATGTCGCGCGGGTCCTTGTACGTTCCGGTCATGCGCTGACCTTCTCCTTCTCGGCGGTGGCCTTTTCGGGGCTGACGCGCTTCTTGCCGCTGCTCATCGCGTCTTCCTTGACCTTCTTCGTCGACACGGGGCCGGCGATGAAGCCATCGAAAGCAGCCTTCGTGAAGACGATGTCGTCGGAGACGAGAACGTCGTACGCGTTGAGCTGGTCGTACGGAAGCACGTGGACGGACGGGATGTTGCGAACGCTCTTGGCGCTCAGCTCGTCGTCACGGGTCAGCACGATCAGAACGTGCTTGCTCGTGGCGATGCTGGCGAGCAGCTCGACGATGGTCTTGGTCGACGGAACATCTCCGACGGCGAGGACATCGACGACGTGCAGGCGTCCACCGCGGGCGCGGTCGGACAGTGCGCCCTTGAGCGCCGCGGCGATCATCTTCTTCGGGGTTCGCTGCGCGTAGTCACGCGGCGTCGGCCCATGGACGATGCCACCACCGGTCATCTGGGGTGCCCGAATCGAGCCCTGGCGGGCGCGACCGGTTCCCTTCTGCTTGAACGGCTTGCGGCCGGCGCCGGACACCTCGCCGCGACCCTTGGTCTTGTGCGTTCCCTGGCGTGCGGCTGCACGCTGGGCGACGACGACCTGGTGGATCAGCGGGATGTTGGTCTGGACGTCGAAGGTCTCGGCAGGAAGCTCGACGGTATCGACCTTCTTACCCTTCGAGTCGATGACGTCGAGCGTGGCGTTTGAGTCAGCCATGCGTTACGCCCCCTTCACTGCGTTGCGAACGAAAACGATGCGGCCGCGGGCTCCGGGAACAGCACCCTTGACCAGAATGAGGCCCTTGTCGAGGTCGACGGCGTGAACCCTCAGGTTCATCGCGGTGACGCGCTCGCCACCCATACGACCGGCCATGCGCATGCCCTTGAAGACACGGCTGGGGGTCGAGGAGGCGCCGATGGAGCCGGGCTTGCGGTGGTTACGGTGCGAACCGTGCGACGAGCTGACGCCCTTGAAGTTGTGACGCTTCATGACGCCGGCGAAGCCCTTGCCCTTGGAGGTACCGACGACGTCGACCTTCTGGCCGGCCTCGAAGATGTCGACCGCGATTTCCTGTCCGAGCGTGTACTCGGCGGCATCCGCGGTGCGGACCTCGGTCACGTGACGGCGAGGCGTGACGCCGGCCTTGTCGAAGTGACCGGTCTTGGGCTTGTTGACCTTGCGCGGGTCGATCTGGCCGTACGCGATCTGGACGGCCGAGTACCCGTCGATGTCGGGCGTACGCAGCTGCGTCACGACGTTGGGCGTGATCTCGATGACGGTGACCGGGATGAGCTTGTTGCTCTCGTCCCAGACCTGAGTCATGCCGAGCTTCTTGCCCAGCAGGCCCTTGCTTGTCTTGGTGATAGACATCCGGAGCCTCCTAGAGCTTGATCTCGATGTTGACGTCGGCGGGCAGGTCGAGCCGCATGAGCGAGTCGACGGCCTTCGGCGTCGGGTCAATGATGTCGATCAGGCGCTTGTGGGTGCGCTTCTCGAAGTGCTCGCGGCTGTCCTTGTACTTGTGAGGTGAACGGATCACGACGATCACGTTTTTCTCAGTAGGAAGGGGCACCGGGCCGACGACAGTCGCGCCGGCACGGGTGACCGTGTCAACGATCTTGCGGGCCGAGCTGTCAATGACCTCGTGGTCATACGACTTAAGTCGAATGCGGATCTTCTGTCCCGCCATGTGTGACTCACTCTCTTTAATGCATCGTGGCTCTGAGCTATTGGATGCTTGGTTTGCTCAGCTCTCGCTGTCGCACCACTGTTTTGGTGTCAATTACTGCTTGAGTCGCACCGACCCCCGCGCTCGGGCGTGTCGCCCTCACGGACACACGCGTCACCGCACGAGTCTTGAGTTTCGGATGTGGTTCGTTCTGCTACCCGCGGCCTAGAACCGGGCCCGTGGCCGCAGTCCTATGCACTGCCTGGCAGTGATCCGGATTCGTAAACCCGAAAGTGTTGAACTAGGAGAGTTTGCCACAGTCTTGAGTGACCTGCAACCCGGGCGTGTCGCGTTGGGCGTGTCGCGGTGTGGCCGGGTTTCGCGGGCTGAGGAGTAGTGTCCGTGGGCCGGATCGTCGTCGACCGCAGCATCCGTGATCGAGCGTAACTCCCGCGCGAGCGCACACCACCCACGCGAGCGCGTTGTTCCCGCGCAGCGGTGCCACGCCAGGCATCCGCCACGCCGCCATCCGCCACGACAGGCATCCGCCACGCCAGGCATCCGCCGCTCCCGCGCGGGTGCTGCGCGCCTTCGCGGGTGGCCCACCACACGCGCACCCGCGCTCAACCCGCGTAGCGCGCGAACACCCGCGTTCACGCGTTGCTGCCGCGCACCGGGTCGCGGCGCCCACAGCATCCGCGTTCGCACACCACCCGCGCGAACG
>JAJAZI010000006.1 GCA_026785785.1 Microbacteriaceae bacterium | reverse complement strand
GTCTGGTCGAGTGCCGAGAGGAACATCCCGGCCATGAGGCCGACGATGACGAACAGGATCTGGCGGTGGGTCATCACCGTGCCGGGATCGGCGACGGCGTTCTTTCGGGCGCTGGACTTGGCCTTGGAGTCGACGCGTGACATGGAACCTCGTTCTGGATGTGTTGGTAAGTTATTCTCATGCAAGCTGCGGGCGACGTTGGGCGTAAAACTTTGCAAAGACTGCAAAGTTACACCTTATGCAAGTGGGCTGCAAGTGCGCGGACCCCCTCGTTAGGATTGGTGGGATGCACGATCGAGTGACACGCCGGGCGGCCCGCGGAGTCGTCGCCGTCCTCACTGCTGCCGCCGTGTCCTTCGGCCTGTCGGCGTGCCAGTCCGACTTCCTCTCTGCGACGGGGGAGTGGCGGTCGGCGGTGTCGCCGTCGCCCTCGGTATCCGCGTCACCCGAAGCGCCGGACCAGACGCCGGACCAGACGCCGGATCCCGCGCCGGTCCCGACGCCGAAGCCGGCTCCCGCGCCGAGCCCGCCTCCCGGCGACCCGGCCTTCGACTCCTCGCGCTACTCGATCGACGACCCGGCGAGCCTCTGGGTCGTGAGCAACAAGCTCCGCCCGCTCAGCCCGGCGCTGTTCGTGCCTCCCGACCTGGTCGTGGCGGGTGTGCCCTTCATCTCCAGCCCTTATCTGAGGTCCGATGCGGCCATCGCGATCGCCGAGATGTTCGCGGCGGCGGCTGCTGAGGGCGCGGGGGCGATGCAGATCCAGAACGCGTACCGCTCCTACGACACCCAGGTGCGCGTCTATGGCGGCTGGGTGTCTCGCGTCGGACAGGCGACGGCCGACGCCCAGAGCGCGCGCCCCGGGCACAGCGAGCACCAGACAGGCCTTGGCGTCGACATCACCTCGCTGCCCGAGCGGTGCTCGATCGAGGAATGCTTCGGCGAGACGGCCCAGGGCGCCTGGCTCGCCGGAAATGCCTGGCGGTTCGGATTCATCCTGCGCTACCCGGCCGACAAGACGGCCGTGACGGGATTCATCTACGAGCCCTGGCACTTCCGGTTCGTCGGCACCGACCTGTCCACCGAGATGCGCGAGCGGGGCATCACGACGCTCGAGGAGTTTTTCGGCCTGCCGGCCGCCCCGAACTACGCCGGCTGACTTTCACTATTCAGGAGTTGGGGGCAGCGGAGAGGCTAACGGGGGCTCGCGGATGCCGGGATTCCGGGCCCAGGTGCGCGCGCAGCATCTGCCTGACCTCAATACTCCTGAATAATGAAAGCGCTAGTGGCCGGCGAGGGCCGCGTCGACGATGAGCTTGGCCTCGGCCTGCACCTGCCGCAGGTGCTCGGTGCCCTTGAACGACTCGGCGTAGATCTTGTAGACGTCCTCGGTGCCGCTCGGCCTCGCAGCGAACCAGGCGTTCTCGGTCACCACCTTCACGCCGCCGACCGCCGCCCCGTTGCCGGGGGCCTCGCTCAGCCGGGCGAGGATCGGCTCCCCGGCGAGTTCGGTTGCGGTGATCGCGGCACCGGTGATCTTGGCGAGCGCCGCCTTCTGCGCCTTCGTCGCCACGGCATCCACCCGCTCGTAGACGGGCGCACCGAACTCCTCGGTCAGCTCCGCGTAGAGCCGCGACGGGGTCGTGCCGGTCACCGCGAGAATCTCGCTCGCGACAAGGGCGAGGATGATGCCGTCCTTGTCGGTGGTCCAGGCGCTGCCGTCCATGCGCAGGAAGCTCGCGCCGGCTGACTCCTCGCCGCCGAAGGCGACTGATCCGTCGATGAGGCCGGAGACGAACCACTTGAAGCCCACCGGGACCTCCCAGAGACGGCGGCCGAGCGACTCGGCGACCCGGTCGATCATGGTGCTCGAGACGAGGGTCTTGCCGATCGCGGCGTCCGCGCTCCACTGCGGACGGTGCGTGTAGAGGTACTGGATCGCCACCGCGAGGAAGTGGTTCGGGTTCATCAGCCCGCCGTCGGGCGTGACGATGCCGTGCCGGTCGGCATCCGCGTCGTTGCCGGTGAGGATGTCGAAGTCGTCCTTGTGGGCGAGAACGGATGCCATCGCCGACGGCGACGACGGATCCATCCGGATCTTGCCGTCCCAGTCCAGGGTCATGAACCCCCACGCCGGGTCGACGACGGGGTTCACGACGGTGAGGTCGATGCCGTAGGTGTCGGCGATGAGCTGCCAGTAGTGCACACTCGCCCCGCCGAGCGGGTCGGCGCCGATGCGGATGCCCGCCTTCTTGATCGCGTCGAAGTCGATGATCGTGGCGAGGTCGCCGACGTACTCGCCGCGGTAGTCGTAGGTCTCGACTCCGCTCGGCTCGGCGGCCTTCACGTCGCGGTTCTCGTTCGCGATGAGCTCGTTGGCCCGGTTCGCGATCCAGCTCGTCGCGCCGCTGTCGGCGGGGCCGCCGT
Organism: Microbacteriaceae bacterium; assembly: GCA_026785785.1. GTDB lineage: Bacteria > Actinomycetota > Actinomycetes > Actinomycetales > Microbacteriaceae > Marisediminicola. Next base: position 6,304 of record JAJAZI010000006.1, on the reverse strand, counting down.
GCGGCGGGTTGTACTTGAATCCGCCGTCGCGGGGAGGGTTGTGCGACGGGGTGATGACGATGCCGTCGGCCTGATCGTCATGCCCGGCGCGGTTGTAGGAGATGATCGCGTGGCTCAGCGCCGGCGTCGGCACGAAGTCGTCGAACTCGTCGACGAGCGCGCGAACCCCGTTCGCCGCAAGCACCTCGAGCGCCGTCGTCTCAGCCGGGCGGGAGAGGGCGTGCGTGTCCTTGCCGATGAACAGCGGCCCGGTGATCCCCTGCGAGGTGCGGTACTCCACGATCGCCTGGGTGATCGCGAGAATGTGCGCCTCGTTGAAGGCGCCGTCGAGCGACGAACCGCGATGGCCGGATGTTCCGAACGCGACCTTCTGGTCGGGATTGGTGACGTCCGGGACGAGTGCGTAGTACGCGGCCACGAGTGCCGGCACGTCGATGAGGTCTGATTCCTGGGCCTGATGGCCTGCGCGAGCATTCATGCGGACAGTCTGGCACTGCCCCGCCACGCGCGGTTGAACCGCGTTCATTTGGCGCGGGGGCCGGTGGCTGCGGGCTGCCCTAGGCTCGACGCATGCCCGAGAGCGACCTGCCGACACGCGACCAGCCGACCGCGGCATCCGACACCTACAGCTTCCTCGGCCCGGCCGGCACGTTCACCGAGGCCGCCCTCGCCCAGGTCCCCGAGGCCGCCGGCAAGCCCTGGCGCTCGGTCAACAACGTCGGCGAGGCCCTCGACGACGTGGTCTCCGGCCGCAGTGTCGCGGCGATGATCGCGATCGAGAACTCGGTCGAGGGCGGGGTGAGTGCCACCCAGGACGCCCTGGCCAACGTGCCCGACCTCCGCATCATCGGCGAGTACGTCGTGCCGGTCAACTTCGTCTTCGTGGCCCGGCCCGGCACGACCCTCGCCGATGTGAAGGTCGTGAACGCGCATCCGGTCGCCTACGCGCAGTGCCACCTGTGGCTCGACGCCGTTCTGCCCTCCCACGGGCACATCCCCGTCACGTCGAACGTCGCGGCGGCCGCATCGCTGTTCGAGAGCGGGCTTGCGGATGCCGCGATCGCGCCACCGAACATCACGAAGCATCACGACCTCGTCGTGCTCGCCGAGGACATCGGCGACAACCCGGCCGCGGTGACGAGGTTCGTGCTGGTGAGCCGCACCGTACCGACGCCCGCGGCGACCGGGGCCGATAAGACGAGCCTCATTGCCGAGCTTCCGGACGACCGCGCAGGGGCGCTGCTCGAGATGCTCGAGCAGTTCGCCACCCGCGGCGTGAACATGAGCCTGCTCGAGTCGCGGCCGATCGGCGACGCCCTCGGCCGGTACCGCTTCGTGATCGACCTCGACGGCCACATCCTCGACGAGCGGGTGGCCGACGCGCTGCTCGGGCTCAAGCGGTTCAGCCCGAACGTGATCTTCCTGGGCTCGTACCCGCGGGCCGACCGCATCCACGTCGAGGTCACCGACCGCTACGGCGACGACGCCTTCGTGGACGCCCGCGACTGGCTGCGGGGACTCATCGCGGGCGAGAGCGACTAGCTCAGGCGCGGTCGACCCCGCAGTCTACTTCGCGGGCACCTTCACGGTGAGGCCGAGGTGCTCGACGGTCGCCTTGATCGCGACGACCTTGCCGAAGCTGTCGCCGTCGACCTCGAACTCCTCCGGCCGGTCGAGGCGCATCACGAACTCCCTGCCCTGCAGGTAGCGCAGCGTGCGCACCTCGCTGGTCATGCCCATGAGCTTGCGCCCCACCTGGCTGCGCCGCAGCACGCCGTTCTCCCAGACGATCTTGACCCAGATCTGAACCCAGCCGAAGAAACCCTCCGGGCGCAGTGCCACGATATCGAACACACCGTCGTCGACGGCGGCATCCGGCAGGAGCAGGATGTTGCCGGGGAGCGACCCGCAGTTGCCGATCATGACCGTGTGCACCCGCACGGTGTGGTTGCCCTGCCGGTCGAGGTTGTAGCGGATGTTGATGCTGTTGTTGCCTCGGAGGGACTTGCGGATCGCGTCGACGTAGGCGATCCAGCCAACTTTCTGCTTGAGGTCGGGGTCGGTGTTCGCGATCATCTGTGCGTCGAGCCCGAGTCCGGCCATGACGAGGAACACGAATTTCTCTTTTGTGGCGTCCTCGCGCTCGACCTCCACCATTCCGAGGTCGATCGACCGGTCCTTGCCCGCGAAGGCCGTGCTCACCGCGCGGTCGAGGCTGTCCAGGGTCAGCTTGAGATTGCGGGCGAGCAGGTTGCCGGTGCCGCGGGGAATGAGCCCGACGGGAACGTCGGATCCGCGCATGCCCTCGACCACCGCGCGCACGGTGCCGTCACCGCCGGCGATCATGATGACGTCGACGTCGTGGGTGAGGACCTCGGCGGCCACTTTCTGCCCCGGGTCCTCCTTCGAGGTCTCGAACCAGAGGGTCTCGCGCCAGCCGGCGGTCTTCTCGGCCGCGGCGACGGCCGCACGGAGCAGCGGCAGGTCGACCTTGGTCGGATTGAAAATGACGGCCGCGATCTTCTCCGACGCCGCGTGTTCGGTTCTCTGCCCCTCGGTCTTCGCGGCCGTCTTTTTAGCGACCTTCTTCTCAGCTCGGGCGGCATCCGGCGCCAAGACCTCGGCAACCTCGGCAACGGCGGCAACGGCGGCAACGTCGGCGGGGGCGGTGGGGGGGGATGTCGAGTCGTTCTCGGGGGTGGTGGTCACGAATAAACGCTAACTCATGCTCCAACTAGAATCGGGGAGTGATCGATGCGCAGCTACTACGCGAAAGTCCCGATGTCGTCCGGTCCTCGCAGGCGGCGCGCGGAGCATCCGTCGAGCTCGTCGACGCGGCGCTCGCCGCGGATGCTGCCCGCCGAACGGCAATCAACGAATTCGAAACCCTCCGTGCGAGCCAGAATCTGTTTGGGAAGCGCGTTGCGCAGGCGGCAAAAGATGAGAAGAAACAGCTCGTCGCCGAGGCTCAGGATCTCGCCACCCGGGTGAAGGCGGCGAGTGCTGCGGCAGCGGATGCCGACGCGGAGTTCGCCCGCATCGTCGGCAGCATCGCAAACCCGATCCTCGACGGCGTGCCCGCCGGCGGGGAAGACGATTTCGTGCTGCTCAAGACGGTCGGCGAGAAGCCGCGGTTCGACTTCGAACCTCGCGATCACCTTGAGCTCGGAGAGCTGCTCGGCGCGATCGACATGGGCCGTGGCGCGAAGGTGTCCGGGGCGCGCTTCTCTTTCCTCCGGGGCATCGGGGCGAGGCTCGAACTCGCGATCATGAACATGGGCCTCGACCGCGCACTCGCCGGTGGCTTCATCCCGCTCATCACGCCGACCCTCGTCAAGCCAGAGATCATGCGCGGCACCGGCTTTCTCGGCGAGCACGCCGACGAGATCTACTACCTTCCGGCCGACGACCTCTACCTCACCGGCACGAGCGAGGTGGCCCTCGCCGGCTACCACGCCGACGAGATCCTCGACCTTTCGGACGGCCCACTCCGCTACGCCGGCTGGTCCACGTGTTACCGCCGTGAAGCCGGCTCCGGCGGAAAGGACACGCGGGGAATCATCCGCGTGCACCAGTTCAACAAGCTCGAGATGTTCAGCTATGTGCTGCCGGAGAATGCCGCGGCGGAGCATGAGCGCCTGCTGGCCTTCCAGGAACACATGCTCGGCGCGCTCGGGCTGCGCTACCGCGTGATCGACACCGCAGCGGGCGATCTGGGGTCGAGCGCCGCGCGCAAGTACGATGTCGAGGCGTTCGTTCCCACCCAGGGGGCCTACCGCGAGCTGACAAGCACCAGCAACTGCACGACGTACCAGGCGCGGCGCCTCAACATCCGCTACCGCACCGAGTCGGGCAAGACCGCTCCCGTCGCCACCCTCAACGGCACCCTCGCAACCACGAGGTGGATCGTCGCCCTGCTCGAGACGCACCAGCGCGCCGACGGCTCCGTCGTGGTTCCGGATGCCCTCCGCCCTTATCTGGGCGGCCTCGAAATCATCGAGCCGGCCTCCCTGTGAGGCCCGGCAGCACGGGGCCCGGCGGCCCGGCGTCCGGAAGCACGGCGTCCGAGAGCGTCGCATCCGAAAGCCCGGCGCCGGCGAGCCACGACTGGCGGCTCCTCATCGCCCTCGACATCGACGGCACCGTGCTGCGCGAGGACGGAGTCATCAGCGATCAGGTGCACGCGGAGGTGCGTCGCGTGCGCGATCTTGGGCACGAGGTCATGCTCGCGACTGGCCGCTCCGTGTCGATGACGCTCCCGGTGCTCGACCGGCTCGAGCTCACGCCCGACTTCGTTGTCTGCTCGAACGGCGCGATCACCCTCAAGCGCGACGAGAGCGAACCGACGAACTACGTGCACCACCACGTCGAGACCTTCAACCCGGCGCGCGTGCTCACCACCATCAGGGAAAGCCTCGAGAGGGCGAGCTACGCCGTCGAAGACGCGGAGGGCTTCTACCGCTACACCGGCTACTTCCCCGACACGACCCTCGGCGCCCTGAGCGAGAAAGTTCAATTCGAGCAGCTGCTGACCTACGAGGCCACGCGCGTCGTCGTGGTCTCCCCCGAGCACGACATGGAGGAGTTCCTCACGATCGTCGAGCAGATGGGACTTCACAGGGTCAGCTACAACGTGGGCTGGACGGCGTGGCTCGACATCGCCCCTGACGGCGTCAACAAGGCGACGGCGATGGAGCGGGTGCGCGCGACGCTCGGCATCCCGCGCACGCACGTCATGGCCGTCGGCGACGGCCGCAACGACATCGACATGCTCGAGTGGGCCGCCATGCACGGCCGCGGCGTCGCGATGGGGCAGGCGCCGGATGTCGTGCGCGAGGTGGCCAACGAGCACACCGACAGCGACTGGGACGACGGCGTCGCGAAGCTCTTCCGCAGCCTCTAGGCCCGGCAGTGCCGCTGCCCGTCACAATAATCGGTTATGCTCGGCCCTGAGCTCCGGGAGGGCTGTCCGAGCGGCCGATGGAGCCAGTCTTGAAAACTGGTGATGCGAAAGCATTCGTGGGTTCGAATCCCACGCCCTCCGCTGTAACTGCTTCCGTGATCACGTCGAGGGGATTTGCTTGAGCGACCTGCGTCCTCGTCAGCACGCGCAGCCGCGCCGTGTTCACGCTGCCCGGCACGGCCGCGCACACAAATCCCACGCCGCGCTCGCCGTGGCGAAGGTGGTCGCGGCGAGCCTCGCGGTCCTGCTCGTCAGCGGCGCCTCGCTCGGGGCCATCGCGGTCGCGCAGCTCTCGGGAAACATCGAGTCGGTCAACCTCGCGGGCGACGACGACGACGCCGCCACGCAGACCGTCGCGGCCCCCGCGCTCGGCAAGTTCGAGGGCGGGTTCAACATCCTCGTCGTCGGCAGCGACGTCTGCGACGAAGAAGGCGGCTGCACCGACCGCCAGAGCGAGCTCAACGACGTGACCATGCTCATCCACATCGCCGCAGACCAGTCGAGCGCCGTCGGCGTCAGCTTTCCCCGCGACCTCGTCGTTCCCATCCCGTCCTGTCCGGAGGAGGACGGCGAGGGATCCTACGGAGCCATGTCCGCGCAGCCGATCAACAACACCCTCGCCTACGGCGGGCTCGCCTGCACCGTCCTTACAGTCGAGGCGCTCACCGGGCTCGACATCCCGTACGCCGGACTCATCACCTTCAACGGCGTCATCGGCATGAGCAACGCCGTCGGCGGGGTGCCGGTGTGCATCGACGGCCCCATCAACGACCGTTACTCGGGGTTCAGACGCGACGAGGCCGGCGAGTACACACTCCAGGGCCAGGACGCGCTCAACTTCCTCCGCACCCGGCACGGGGTCGGCGACGGCAGCGACCTCGGTCGCATCAGCTCCCAGCAGGTGTTCCTCTCCTCCCTCGTCCGCACCATCAAGAGCGACAGCACGCTGAACGATCCCTCGAAGCTGTTCGGCATTGCCGCGGCCGCCACGAGCAACATGAAGCTGTCGACGCAGCTCGCGAACCTCAACACGATGGTGTCGATGTCGCTCGTGCTGAAGGACACCCCGCTCGACAAGATCACGTTCGTGCAGTACCCCGGAACCACCGGCCAGGGCGGCGTCTATTCCGGCAAGGTTGCGCCGATCACGGCACAGGCCGACGCGCTGTTCGCCAAGATCGCGTCCGACGAGCCCTTCGCGCTCGCAGGGGAGACCAGCACCGGTACCACCCTGACCCCGCATGCCCCGACGCCGCAATCCGTCGACCCCGCGGTGCCCGTCGACCCGGCACCCGTCGACCCGGCACCCGTCGACCCGGAGGCGCCGGTGGACCCCGAAGC
>JAJAZI010000005.1 GCA_026785785.1 Microbacteriaceae bacterium | reverse complement strand
GGCTCCCCCGCGAGTTCGGCGCGCGCCTCATCCTCGGTAACGACGCGGCGCACGAAGCGCTGCCCGGCGCGGATGATGCGGTCCATCGCCTTGGCGACCGCCTTGACGTCATCCGGGGTGAACGGGGTCTCGACGTCGAAGTCGTAGTAGAAGCCGTCGGTGATGGGCGGTCCAATGCCCAGCTTCGCCGAGGGATTGATCGACTGCACAGCCTGGGCAAGCACGTGCGCCGCCGAGTGACGCAGGATGCCGAGGCCGTCGGGCGAGTCGACGAGCACCGGCTCGGCAACGTCGCCGACGGTGAGTTGCGCCGCGAGGTCCCGCAGTTCGCCGTTCACTCGTACGGCGACGACACTGCGATCGGGGAACAGGTCGAATCCCGTCGCTGCCGTCTCCACCCTGCGCGGCTCGAGCACGGCAGGGGGATTCTCGGGCATTTCAGACACAGTCGACGGGCTCCTCAGCTTGCAGTGTGCGGTCGGGTCAACTGTACCGGTGCGTCGATTGGCGACCCTGCGCGTGGTGTGGCCCGAACGGGGACGTTCGGATGGTCGCAACCCGACGTACGCTCGGAGAAGCTTGTTTCAGGATTGGGGGATCCATGCGCAAAATCTTCGGCGCTGCACTCATCATCGCCGTGGCGGCGTCCCTGCTGCCCGCGATGTCAGCTGCCGCTCACGACGCGACATCGCCGACCGCGCCCACCGCGCCAACCTGGGAACGCCTCCAGGGTAGCGACCGGTATGCGACATCGGTCTCGGTGGCGGGGCAGTACGCGCCCGGCGTGCCGGTGGTCTACATCGCCTCCGGTGAGAACTTCCCCGACGCGTTGAGCGCGGCACCTGCCGCGGCGGTGCAGGGCGGACCGCTGCTGCTCAGTCACCCGACGGTGCTGATGGAAAATGTGCGAGCGGAAATCATCCGCCTCGCACCCCGGCTCATTGTCGTTGCGGGTGGACCCGCGACCGTCTCCCCCGAGGTGTACGACGCCCTCGCGCTCCTGGCGCCTGCGATCCGGCGCGACTCGGGCGCGGACCGCTACGCGGCCTCTCGAGCAATCGCCCTCGGCGCGTTCCCGGCCGGGAGCGTCATCTCGGCGTTCGTCGCGACCGGAGAGAAGTTCCCCGATGCGCTCACCTCGTCGGCCGCGGCCGGCGGGGACCGCATCCCGGTGTTCCTCGTTCCCGGAGCCGGCTCCGAGGTGGATGCCGCGACCATCGAGGCGATGACCCACCTCGGCGTCACGAGCGTCTCGATCGCCGGCGGACCCGCGAGCGTCTCTCCGGCCATCGAGTCGTCGTTCGCCACGATCTTCGGTGCCGACGGTGTGAAGCGGCTGTCCGGTAGTGACCGCTACGTCACCTCGAACGAGGTCAACCGGAGTACCTATCAGACCGCCCCGGTCGCCTACCTCGCCAAGGGAACCGACTACCCCGACGCCCTCTCCGGAGCTGCGCTGGCGGCCAGGGACTCCGCGCCGCTGTTCATCGTTCCGGGCAACTGCGTGCCGGCAGACATACTCACGAGCCTGCGCGACATGGGCACGACCAGGCTCGTGCTCCTCGGCGGGCCCGCGTCGCTCACCCAGAACGTCGAGAACCTCGTCGAATGCACGACAGACCTCTCGCGCAGCGGCGCCCTGCTCGGCTTCAGCCAGCCGTTCGAGTCGTTCGTGCCCATCACCTCGTCATTCGGCACGAGGGTGCACCCGATCACCCGGCTCGTGAGCATGCACTACGGCACCGACTACGCGAAGACAGGAATCCTGGGCATGCCGATCCGGAGCCTCGCCGACGGGGTCGTCGTCGCGAAGAGCGCGACGTCGACGGGAGGAGCTGGCAACTGGATCAGCATCCTGCACCGCGATCGCGTCCAGAGCCAGATGATGCACATGAAGGACCCGACGACTCTCGCCGTTGGCGCGCAGGTGCGTGCGGGTCAGGTCGTCGGACTCGTCGGCACGACCGGCGCCAGCACCGGCCCGCACCTCCACCTGGAGATCCGCATCAACGGCACTCGCGTCGACCCGTACCTGTTCCTTCTCGGCGCGCCGTACGCGAAGCCGGTCCAGTAGCGAGGCGGGTTCGACGCTAGGCGGGTTCGACCGTCTCCTCGTGGTGGATGCGGTCGGCGAGTGTGCGGAGCGGCCGGCCGCTTCCGCCCCACTGCAGGGAGATGATCTCGGCGGCGATCGAAACGGCGGTCTCCTCGGGGGTTCGTGAGCCCAGGTCGAGGCCGATCGGGCTGTGCAGGAGCGACAGCTCGTCGTCGCCGAGCCCGACCTCGCGGAGGCGGGCGAGGCGGTCGTCGTGGGTGAGCCTGGACCCCATCGCGCCGACGTAGGCGACCCGCGGTCCGCGCAGTGCCACCTCGAGCAGAGGCACATCGAACTTCGGATCGTGCGTCAGCACGCAGATGACGGTGTGCTCGTCGACGAGCCCGCCGGCGAACTGCTCGGTAAGATAACGGTGCGGCCAGTCGACGACCACCTCGGACCCCGGGTACCTCCGCTCGGTGGCGAACACCGATCGGGCGTCGCAGACGGTGACCCGGTAGCCGAGGAAGGTGCCCAGCCGGGCCAGAGCCGCGGCGAAGTCAATCGCCCCGAACACGAGCATGCGGGGGCGCGGCGCGAAGCTGCTGATGAAAACGCTCATCCCCTCGCCTCGACGTTCACCGTCCGGCCCGTAGGTCAGGATGCTGTTCCGGCCGGCCGCGAGCATGCCCAGCGCATCGTCACTGACGGCACCGTCGGCACGGTCGGAGCCGAGGCTGCCCTCGAATCCGTGCGCACGGATGACGAGGTGGCGGCCGAGCCGGCTCTCGTCGGGATGCTCGATTACGGTGGCAACCGCCACCGGTGCGGAGTCCTCGATGTCCTGCCGCACCGAGTCGAGCTCGCGGAACGTCGTCGGCGAGATGGGCTCGACGAACACGTCGAGGATTCCGCCGCAGGTGAGGCCGACCGCGAACGCGTCGTCGTCGGTGATGCCGTAGCGCACGAGCTGCGGGCGGCCGTCAGCGATGACCTCCGTGGCGAGCTCGTAGACGGCCGCCTCGACGCAGCCGCCGGAGACCGAGCCGACCGCCTCCCCCTCCGTGGTGACGAGCATCGACGCTCCGGCCGGCCTGGGAGCAGAATTGAAGGTGCGCACGACGGTGGCGAGGCCTGCCGTGCCGCCGCTCCCCCAGCCCGCCAGGAGAGGGCCGAGCACATCACGCATCTGGGGAGAACCCCCGCGCGGCGCTCAGCCTGAGCCATCGGCGGGCCGAGACGAAGGTGCCGACGCGGTACGCGACGAAGGCGACCGCCACGATCAGGCCGATCAGCTTGGCCGGGCTGCTGAACTGGTCCATGACGATGCCCTTCGCGAGCGACATCGCGTCGAGACTCGGCCCCACAGCAGGGGTGGTCGGGGCCGACTCCGCCGGGGCCGCCGGGGCCTCCGGAGTCGCCGGGGATTCCACCATCAACTGCAGGTTCGTGGCGAAGAGAGTCATCATCTGGTCCGTGACGTTACCGATGACACCCTTGCCCATCGCGGCGACCTTGCCGGAGAGGGAGATGTCCGCGCTGACCGTGCCCTGCGGCGCCCCGTCGACCTCGACGAGGGTCGACGTCGCCGACCGCTGCGCGGTGCCCTGGCCTCGGATCTCCTGCGCCTTTCCCTCGAACACGGCGCGATGAGCATCCGCGTCCCGCTCGAGCACGGTCATCTGGCCCCTGTACTTCATCGTCACCGGGCCCATCTTCACCTGGAGGCCGATCTGATAGGCGTCGTCGGAGAGCTTGTTGAGGATCTGCGCGCCCGGCACGCACCCGGCCAGCCGCTCGAAGTCCATGATGGTCTGCCACACCTCGTCGATGGGGGCAACGACGGAAAAGGAGCTATCGAGTTGCATTGTCTGGGCCTCTTTGTCTCTCGGGGTGTGGTGGGCGGTTGGCGCGGATCGCCGCCGCCACTTCGGTCAGTGCCCGATAGCTGTGCCCGCTCACGGAGGCGTCGCAGTAGGGCAGCGCGGCGGCCATGCCGCCGACGAGCGGCTGGTAGTCCACGGCGACCTTCCTCGGATTCACCCACACGATTCGGTAGGCGAGCTGGCTCAGTCGCGCCATCTGCTCCCCGACGAGCTCCGGCGCATCGTGTGCCCATCCGTCAGACAACACTACGACCCTTGCACCCCGAGCGAGACCCCGGCGGCCGTGGTCGTCGACGAAGCTCCGGATGCTCCCGGCGAGGCGCGTGCCGCCGGCCCAGTCGCTCGCGGCGGAGGCGGCACGCGCGAGTGCCTGGTCGGGGTTCCGTGTGGCGAGCTGCCGCGTCAACCGCGTCAGGCGGGTCGAGAACACGAATGCCTCGGCGCCGGCGCCGACGACGGAGCCCTGCAGCAGCGAGAGGAATACCCGAGTGTACGGCTCCATCGACGCGGAGACGTCGCACAACAGCACGAGGCGCCGGGACCGCGTGCGGCGCTGGGAGTAGATGAGCCGGATCGAGTCCCCTCGAGATCGGCTCGCTGCGGCCCTGAGGTTCAGAGATCCGAACCTCACAGCGGATGCTGAGAGTCAGCGATGGGCCAAGCTGGTGCGCGGCGATCGCAATGACCCTGCAGCCGCCACACTCGCCGACGTTCAGATCGAAGGCCGTCGGGGTTCCGCGCTCGGCGCCCTGATGCCGCGCTCTGCTGACCACTTCGCCCTCGCCGCCAACGAGTTGGCGAAGGTCGAACGGATGTTGGCGGCTGGCCAGCGACTCGACCGGATCATTGCCGCAGCCGACCCGAGCCGCCTCTCGGCAATCCTCGACCGAATGTATTCCACGCTCGACATGCTCAGCTCTGCCGAGGGTGACGCCATCGTGTCCGAGGTGCGCTCGCGGGCATTCGATCGGATGGTAACCCTCCACGACGCTACCGCTACCGCTGAATATGTGTCGACCGTGGCCCCAACGGGGGCGTGGGCGCGGCGCTTCACCGAGGCCCAGAACGGTGACCCGAGCCTCGCGGCGCGGCAGGCGGTCTATCTCGCCGATCCCGAGAGATACGCCACTGGTGTCGCCCATGACACCTCACTCGCCGGGGCGATGTCACGTGCCGCAACCGTGTCCGTCGAGAGCTCCTGACTCCACCCCGACCGGCAACGCCCCCAGCTCAAGGCTGAACTGAAAGCGCGATGGAGGTCAAGGGAGGACACAGCGCGTGACTGTCACCGCGCTTGGGTGTGGGCTTTGGCTGCGCGAAGTCGAGGCGGGCTAACCGCGCGAAGCCGAAAGCAAGCCGTGCACACGCATGCTCACGACCAACACGATTCATTCGGGTTGCCGATCGCGAGGGGCGAGCATGACAGAGGCACGTCGACTCGACGGCAGCTTCAAATTGTCCGTCGACAATAAATTCGAGGCAGCGGCGCTCGGAACTATTTTCCAGTTGCCGAATCCCGTTCGGTGGCAACCACGACGGCCGGGGAGTTGGGGTTCATACCTCCGAGATGAACCCGAGCACTCGACGAAGCTGATCGTGGCGAGATTCGGATTTCCCTCGGCGGAGGCGTGCTCCACAACAGACGACAATCGTGACCCCGCTGCGTACGGGGACATCCTTAGGCCACCAGTTAAAGACAAAACCCCCGGCTGACCGGGGGTTTATCTTGTGAGCGATACTGGGATCGAACCAGCGACCTCTTCCGTGTCAGGGAAGCGCGCTACCGCTGCGCCAATCGCTCATGCTTATTCGGTATTTCAAGTGTACTGCCGAGGTGGCGACGGGATTTGAACCCGTGTGGACGGCTTTGCAGGCCGCTGCCTCGCCTCTCGGCCACGCCACCATGTGTGGTTTCCCACGCCACGTGCAACTACCACGTGAGACATATTTCGAGCGGATGACGAGATTCGAACTCGCGACCCTCACCTTGGCAAGGTGATGCGCTACCACTGCGCCACATCCGCATTACTCGCATCTCTGCGTGCTTTGGAACTCTATCCGATGGGATGCGAT
>JAJAZI010000004.1 GCA_026785785.1 Microbacteriaceae bacterium | reverse complement strand
GGTCCTCGTAGATGCCCATAGCGGCACGTGTCGACGCGGCGACGACGGCGGCACGGCGCATCACGCGTCGGCCCGCCAGTCGCCCGACTTGCCGCCCTGCTTCTCCAGCACGCGGATGTCAGTGATCACAGCGGTCTTGTCAACGGCCTTGATCATGTCGTAGAGGGTGAGGGCGGCGACGGATGCTGCCGTGAGCGCCTCCATCTCGACTCCGGTCACGGCCCTCGTCGCCACCGTCGCGGTCACGGTGAGCCGGTCGACCGCCCCGACAATGTCGACGGTGATCTTGGTGAGCGGGAGCGGGTGGCACAGCGGGATGAGCGACGCGGTCTGCTTGGCGGCCATGATTCCGGCGATGCGGGCGGTGCCGATCGCCTCCCCTTTGGGCAGGTCGCCGGTGAGCACCGCGGCCACGACGTCGGCGCGGGTCATGAGCACCGCGTGGGCGACGGCGCGGCGCTGGGTCTCGGACTTGCCGCCGACATCCACCATGTGGGCGGAGCCGTCGGCGCGCAGATGGGTCAGCTCGGGGTCGGTCACTCGATGCTCCAGGTTTCGACGGGGGCTCCCGCGTCGAGGTGGGATACCCCGAGCGGAATATGTACAAGAAGAGTGGATGTCGCGTAGCCGTGCAGCAGGTGCGAGCTGGGCCCGCCGACCAGCTCGACGGCGCCGGCGGCATTGAAACGGCCACGCCGAACCTGGTGCTTGCCGCCCGGCGAGACGAGCGGCTCGGCGAGGTAGGCGAGCGACGACGGGCGCCGCGGCGGGAGGCCGTCGAGCTCCCGCAGCACCGGCCGCAGGAACATCTCGAACGACACGAGCGCGCTCACCGGGTTGCCGGGGAACGCAACGACCGGCCGCTCGAACCGCACGCCGGCCTCATCGGTGAGGGTCGCGAGCCCGAGTCCCTGCGGCCCGCCCGGCTGCATCGCGACCGAGCTGAAGCTCACCCCCGCGGGCTCGAAAACATCGCGCACGACCTCGTAAGCGCCTTTGCTGACGCCGCCGGTCGTGAGGATCAGGTCGGCAGACCGGCCGTGCGCCGCGAGGTAGGCACCCAGCGCCGCCGCGTCGTCGGTCACGGTGCGCACCTCGGCGACCGCGGCGCCGCACTCGGTGACGCTGATCGCCATAGTGGCGCTGTTCGCGTCGTAGATCTGCCCGGATTCGAGCTCGTCGCCGGCCCCGCGCAGCTCGTCGCCGGTCGAGAGCACGAGCACGCTGAGCCGACGGCGCACGCGCACCTCCCGGATTCCGGATGCCGCGATAACGCCCCACTGGGCGGCTCCGAGCCTCGTGCCGGCCGGCAGCAGCATCCGCCCGCTCTCGAGGTCGCTCCCGCGGGGGCGAACGAACGCGCCGGGGATCGCGGGGGCGGAGAACTGCACCGTGTGCTCGCCCTCCTCGGGAGGGAACGAGTCGGGAATCGACGCTTCGATCGGCACGATCGCGTCCGCCCCGACGGGCACGGCCGCACCCGTCATGATCGGCGCCGCGGAGCCGGGTTCGAGCGTGCGGACGGGGTCGCCCGCCGCAATCCGGGCGGCGACCGCGAACACCCGCCCGGGCAGCACTTCGTCCGAGCGCACCGCGTAGCCGTCCATCTGCGAGTTGTCGAATGGCGGATGATCGATCGGCGAGGCCACATCGGCGGCGAGCACCCGGTCGACGTTGCGCGACAGGGCGAGGCCAGCGGCATCCACGACCACGACATCGACAGCGCCGCGGTGCGCGAGCGGGGCGAGCAGCGCGCGAACCGCCTCCTGGTGTTCGGCCACGGTACGCATCCGTCCATCATCGCCCACCCGGCAGGGAAACCCCACGCGGGGCTGGAAGACTGGGGGCATGAAACCGATCACCGCCGCCGTCGCCGTCATCGGCGGCTCCGGCCTGTACCGCCTATTCGACCCCGCGACCTCGACGGTGCAGCGCGTCGAGACGCCCTACGGACCGGCGGAGGTCACGATCGGCGAGCTCGGCGGACGCACCGTGGCCTTTCTCACCCGGCACGGCAGCGACCACTCGGTCGCCCCGCACCTGATCAACTACCGCGCCAACATCTGGGCGCTCGCCTCACTGGGGGTGACCGCGATCCTCTCGAGCGCCGCCGTCGGCGGGGTGCACCCGGACTTCCCGCCCGGCACCCTCGTGCTCACCGACCAGTTCATCGACCGCACCTACGGGCGCGCCGACACCTTCTACGATAGCGGCTCGGTGCAGCACCTCGCCGCCGCCGACCCGTTCTGTCCGACCCTGCACGCCGTCGCCGCCGCCGCCCTCGATGCCGCCGGTGAGAGCGTCGCGACGAGCGGGACGGTCGTGGTGATCCAGGGCCCGCGGTTCTCGACTAGGGCGGAGTCGCTCTGGTTCCGCGCGGCCGGGGCGCACACCGTGAACATGACCCTCTATCCGGAGGTTGCGCTGGCCGCCGAGCTCAACATCGGCACCGTCAACATCTCGTTCGTGACCGACAGCGACGCCGGGCTCGCGCCCGTGGCGACGGCGAGCGGGTCCGCGGATGCTGCGCTCGGCGCCTCGTCGGGATCCGGACCGGGCGACACAGCGGATGCCGGGCGCGCCGAATCCGACGAGCCCGCCGAGGAACTCAGCGCCGAACTCGTCTTCGCACGCCTCGCGGCGGCCCAGCCGCGCATCATCGCGGCGATCGAGACGATCATCCGTGCCCTCCCGTCCCACTATTCGCCGCGCGAGCTCGTCGCGCCAGCCGAGGTCGCGGCGGTGTTGTCGAGGGACGTGCTGATCTCCGGCGACACGACTGCCCGGGTCGCTCCGACCGGAGCCACGTCGTGACCATCCTCGTCACCGGCGGGGCCGGCTTCATTGGTGGGGCCATCGTCGACGCCGCGATCGCCGCCGGGCACACGGTGCGGGTGCTCGACTCGCTGCGCGCCGACGTGCACGGCGCCGACCCGGCCATCGATCCGCGGGTGGAGTTTGTGCGGGGCGACGTGCGCAACCCGGAGACGGTCGCAGGCGCACTCGAGGGCGTCGACGTCGTCTGCCACCAGGCCGCGAAGGTCGGCCTCGGCGTCGACTTCTCGGATGCTCCCGACTACGTGGGCTCGAACGACCTCGGCACCGCGGTGCTGCTGTCCGCGATGGCGGCGGCGGGCATCCGTCGTCTCGTTGTCGCGAGCTCGATGGTCGTCTACGGCGAGGGCAGCTACCGCGGACCCGCGGGCATCACCCGTCCGGCGGCTCGCCGCGTCGACGACCTCGACGCGGGCCGCTTCGACCCGCGGGACGAGAAGGGCGACCTGCTCTCCCCCGAGCTCATCGCCGAGGATGCGCCCCTCGACCCGCGCAACGTGTACGCCGCGTCGAAGCTCGCGCAGGAGCACCTCGCGACCTCGTGGGCGCGGAGCACCGGCGGGGTCGCCGTGGCGCTGAGGTACCACAACGTCTACGGGCCGGGGATGCCGCAGAACACGCCGTACGCGGGCGTCGCGTCGCTGTTCCGGTCGGCGCTCGAGCGGGGTGAGGCGCCGCGTGTGTTCGAGGATGGGGCTCAGCGCCGGGACTTCGTGCACGTGCGCGACGTCGCATCCGCCAATCTTGCCGCGATCGACTGGACGCTCGGCGCGGATCCCGGCACCTTTCGGCCGTTCAACGTCGGCAGCGGGGTCGTGCACACAATCGGCGAGATGGCGCAGCAGCTCGCACTGCACGCGGGCGGACCGGAGCCGGTCGTCACCGGGGAGTACAGGCTCGGCGACGTGCGGCACATCACAGCGTCGTCGCAGCGGCTCGTGTCGGAGCTCGGCTGGGCGCCGTCGATCACCTTCGAGGAGGGCATGCGCGAGTTCGCGACTGCCCCGCTGCGGGCCGCGGTCGGCTCCGCTGGCTGAACGGTTTCTGCCGGTTGAGCAGTTTCTGCCTCAGTAGGGTCAGAAGTCCGCCGAGTACGGACTAGTGGTCGCTCCCGGGCGGGCGCGAGCAGCCACTACTGCGTACTCGGCGTGATGCCGCGCATTCTCGACGGGAGCGAGCCGCCGCTACCGCGCACTCAACGCGGTTGGCGCGCATTCCGGCCACGAGCGGCCTGCTCAATCGGCTGAGCCCCACACGCGGTTCAGCTCACGCTGACGCTGACGCGGTGCAGCCCGGTCGCACCATCCGGGGCGACGGGCGCCTCCTTCTCCGTCTGAACGAGGCCGTCGCTGTCGGTCGCGCGCACCTCGATCTCGTGGTCGCCGGCAGCGGCATCCCACTCGTGCGACCACTGCAGCCAGGTGTCGGCGGTCATGGCGCGGGCCAGCTTCGCCTCGCGCCACTCGCCCCCATCGATGCGCACCTCGACTCGGTCGATGCCGATGTGCTGCGCCCACGCGACGCCCGCCACAACGACCGTGCCGGCAGGCACGCTGGACCGGGATGCCGGCGTGTCGATGCGCGAGGACAGCTTGATCGGCCCCCGCTCCGACCAGCCCCGCGGGGTCCAGTACGCGACGCGGTCGGCGAACCGCGTGACCTCGAGCGAGACGACCCATTTCGTTGCCGAGACATAGCCGTAGAGGCCGGGAACGACCATCCGCACCGGGAACCCGTGCTGCAGCGGCAGGGGCTCGCCGTTCATGCCCACCGCGAGCAGGGCATCCGTGTTCTCATCGAGCAGCACCTCGAGCGGGGTCGAGGCGGTGAACCCGTCGATGCTCGTCGAGAGCACCATGTCGGCCCCGGGCATCGGGCGGGCGCGCGCGAGCAGGTCGCGAATCGGATACCCGAGCCACAACGCAGTGCCGATGAGGCCCCCGCCGACCTCGTTCGAGACGCAGGCGAGAGTGATGCGGCTCTCCTGCATCGGCAGCGCGAGCAGCTCCTCGAAGTTGATCGTCACGTCCTGCTCGACCATGCCGGTGATGCGCAGGGTCCAGTCGCGCGGGTCGACCGACGGAACCTGCAGTGCGGTGTCGATGCGGTAGAACGCGTCGTTCGGGGTGACGAAAGGGGTGATGCCCTCGACGTCGAGGGTCGCGTCGGTGGGGATCGCGGGTGCCGGGGTCGCGGCCCGGGGCAGGCGGATGGCGGCGCGCAGGTCGCCGACGGCGGTGGCGGCTGCGGTCGCGATCCGCGCACCGGCGCCGACCAGGGCGCTCACGACTCCGATCGTGATCGTGAGGCGGAGGAATCGGCGGCGCTCGACGCCGGGGCGCACCGACGACGGGAAGGTCGGCAGCGCGTCGAACGAGCGGAACGTGGATGGATGCACGGCGCCCGGGGTGTCCAGCGGTCGAGAGCCGCTCGTGCGGTCGGCACCCGACGACGAACGGGCTGCAGCACGAGCATCCGCCGCGCGCCACAGTTCGAGCCTGCCGATGAGCGCCCGGAGGGTCAGGATGCCGATGGCGGCGCCCGCGAGCGTGGGGATGGCGTGCACCGGGGTCGCGCCGGACCGCGTGACCGCCGCGGCAATCGCGATGACGGCGACGAGGCCGAGTACGGCCTCGCCCCAGCGTCCCCTGCTCGACTGCAGAATCCCGGCCGCGACGGCGAACACGAGCACGACAAGTCCGAGGCAGATGAACAGGACGAGCTTGTCGGCGGTGTCGAACAGGTCGATGACGAGGGTCTTGAACGCGGGCGGCACGAGATCGACGATGGCCGACCCGACGCCGAGGATCGGATTGCCGATCCCGCCGAGGAACAGCGACACGACCTCGGCCGTCGCGAGCGTCGCGATCGCAGTGACGCCGCCAACGAGCGCGGCGCGGAGAGTGCGTTGGCGCTCGGTCAATTCCGTAGTGCCGGATGCCGCGGTCGAACTATCGTCGCCGACGCGCGGGTCGGGGACGGAGGGCGCAGTCACCCGGTCAGAGTAGAAGGATTGCCTGAGTTTCCCCCCGAGCGCCGCGGCGACGGACCCGCGACCGTCCACTATGCGCGTTCGCGCCCAGAGTGCTCGTGACGCAGGCACTCCCAGCGCACGCAGGCACTCCCAACGCACGCAGGCACTCCCAGCGCACGCAGGCACTCCCAGCGCACGCAGGCACTCCCGGCGGTGGTGGGACGCGAGAGGTGCGCTCGTGAGTGAGTGGCGGGTCAGGTTCCACGCTGAGCCGTTACGCGAATTCCGCTCTCGGCCGCAAGTCGGTGCCAGCACTCAGCCGCAACCTCGTAGGGTCGATAGGTGTCAGAACCCCGCGTCGACGTCGTGTTCCCCTGCCTCAATGAGGAGGGCGCCCTGCCCTGGTTGCTGTCTCGGCTGCCCGACGGTTACCGCGCGATCGTCGTCGACAACGGCTCGACCGACCGCTCCGCCGAGGTCGCCCGAGAGCTCGGCTCGATCGTCGTCCACGAGCCGCGGCGGGGCTTCGGGTCCGCCGCCCACGCCGGCCTGCTCGCCGCGACCGCCCCCATCGTCGCCTTCTGCGACGCGGATGCCTCAATGGATCCCGCCGACCTCCCCCTCGTCGTCGATCCCGTCGCCGCTGGCTCAGTCGAGCTCGTGCTCGGGCGGCGCCGCCCGACGCCGAGATCCGCGTGGCCGGCGCACGCGCGCGTCGCGAACTGGGCCCTCGCGCAGATGATGCGCGACGCGACGGGCGTCAATCTGCACGACCTCGGACCGATGCGCGCGGCCGGCCGCCCCGCACTCCTCGCCCTCGAGCTGGCCGACCGGCGCAGCGGCTACCCGCTCGAGATGGTGCTGCGGGCGTCGGCAACCGGATGGCGCATCCGCGAGGTCGACACCCCCTTCTCGCCGCGGATCGGCCGGTCGAAGGTCACCGGCACCATGCGCGGCACCTTCACGGCGATCAAGGACATGTCGCGCTTGCTCGCCGCGGAGCGCCGCCGACCAAGCCATTCGGAGCGCGGCTCCGAAGGACACCCGTGACAACCATCGTTCTCATCGCCAAGGAGGCCTTGCCCGGCAAGGTCAAGACCCGGCTGCATCCACCGCTGAGCCTCGAGGCCGCCGCCGAGCTCGCCGCCGCGGCCATCGCCGACACGCTCGCCGCGATCGCCGCCGTGCCCGCGACCCGCCGCGTTCTGCTGTTCGACGGCGCCGAAGTGCCGCCCGGATCCGAGGAGTACGACGTGATGAACCAGGTGGCAGGCGACCTCGACCTGCGCCTCGGCGCGATGTTCGACGAGTGCGAAGGCCCGACCGTGCTCATCGGCATGGACACCCCCCAGATCACCAGCGAGATGCTCGCCCCGATGTTCGAGCCGTGGCCGCCCGGCGTCGACGCCTGGTTCGGTCCGGCGAACGACGGCGGATTCTGGGTGCTCGCCCTCGCGAACCCCGACGGCGACCTTGTGCGAGGCGTCCCGATGTCACGTGACGACACCGGCAGCATCCAGCTCCAGCGGCTGCGCGATGCCGGACTCACGGTGCGCGAACTCCCCGAGCTCACCGATGTCGACACGATCGACGACGCGATCGCGGTCGCCCGCGCCGCCCCCCTCACCCGCTTCGCGACGGTTCTCTCCGCACACATGCCGCTCGATGGGCACCCGGCGTCAGCGCCCGATAGGGTGCTCACCGGCCCGGCACCCGAACGCGCCAGCACGAGCACCGGCACCGGCACCAGCACCAGCACCAGCGCACCCACCAGCACCAGCACCTCCCACGCACACCGCACCGAGACGGCCCACTCGTGAACCGCGCGCGCAACACCGAAACCGACGACATCGCCGAGGGCACGACGTTCGGCGCGGGCGGCTCGGAACCCTACGCCGCTGCCCTCCGCCGCTCCCACTCGAACGTGCTCTACCTGCACGAGACCGACGACGGCGAGACCGACCCCAGCCAGATCGGCGGCGGCGATAACTGCAGCGCGGCCCCGATGGACGTGTCGCGCTGGCACGCGGCCGCGGATGCCGCCGATCTGAGCCTGCTGCGCAGCGTGACCGGTCCCGTGCTCGACATCGGCTGCGGTCCCGGCCGGATGGTGCGCGCGGCCATGGACCTCGGCATCGAGGCGCTCGGCATCGACGTCTCCCCCACCGCGGTCGAGGTCGCGACCGAGTCCGGCCTCAGCGTGCTGCTCGGCTCGGTCTTTGAAGAGCTTCCGCTCGAGGGCCAGTGGCAGACCGCGCTGCTCGTCGACTGCAACATCGGCATCGGCGGCGACGTCACTGCGCTGCTCGCCCGCTGCGCCGAGCTGCTCGCGACCGACGGGGAGATCGTCGTGGAGACGCATCCGGATGCCGCGCGGGACCGCACCTACACCGGACGACTCGTCGACACGCACGGCCGCCAGAGCGACCCGTTCCGCTGGGCGGAGACCGGCGTGGACTCCCTCATCGCCCGCGCGGCGGCCATCGGGCTCGCGTCTCGCCAGCTCTGGCAGCTCGACGGCCGCACATTCTGCCGCCTCGCACGGGAAGGACATCCGAATCGCCCAAACGCCTCGTAGGCTCAAGTGAGGGAACACGTCCGACCGGGACGGCCTCCCACGATCGCTGAACGGGGCACCCATGTCGACGAAGTCCAGACCTGACACCACTGAAATCGAACCCATCACGAACGGGAGCATCGTCGTCGGGCACGACGGTTCCGTCGACGCCCAACGCTCGCTCGAGCAGGGGTTCGAGCTGGCGGAGAAGCTCGGCGCCCCCCTGTGCGTCGTGCGCACCTGGAGCATCGACACGGCGCCCCACGGCACCCTCGTCGACTTGGGCGTCGTGTCGTCGTTCGCCCAGGTCTCCGGGAAGGTGTGCGTCGTGCTCGAGGCCGAGTCGAAGGCTGTAGCCGAGGCGCATCCGACGGTGGAGGTCGCCTACCGGGCCGCGTTCGGCCACCCGGCCGAGGTTCTTTTGGCGCTGTCGGGCGAGGCGCGGATGCTCGTGGTTGGCTCCCGCGGGCTCGGCGGCTTCCGTAGCCACCTGCTCGGCTCGGTGAGCGAGCAGTGCGTGCGGCATGCCGAGTGCCCCGTGCTGGTGGTGCGTCCGAAGAAGGTCCGCAACTAGTCGGTCGTGCGCGCGGGCCAACTAGCCAATCGTGCGTGCGGGCCGTCTAGCCGATCGTGCGCGCGGGCCAACTAGCCAGTCGTGCACGCGGGCCGTCTTCGCGTAGGATCACGCCGAATACGGAATAGTGGTCCCTCGGCTCGCATCGGCAGCAACCACAACTCTGTACTCGGCGCACTTCTGCGGTCCGCCCCGCAGGCGAAGTCGCCTGGCTGCCACACGCAGCGTCACTTCGTACCAGCGCGCACCATCACACTTCGCACCAGCGCACCAGCGCAATTTGCACCAGCGCACCAGCGCACCTCGCACCATCACGCCTCGCACCTCGCACCAGTGCACCACGCACCATCACACCTCGCACCAGCGCACCATCACACCTCGCACCAGCGCACCACGGAGACTATCCGTGCGCAGCGGGCCTGCGTCAGCGGGAGGGTGCTGAGGGTGCTGAGGGTGCTGATCCATCCAGCAAAACCTCGGCCCGCGTTCGCGCGGTCACCCGCAGGTACACAGCGATCGTAACCGCCGTGACCGCCATGAGCACCCCATAGAACAACACGAGGTTGGCCCCGTAGCCAAGCGGCAGAATCGTCGGGTTGAGTGTGCCGATGCGCTGCTTCACGACCTGCGGAAACACGATGAGCGACACGATCGCGCCGACCACGATCGCACTCTGGATGATCGCGAGCACGCCCAGCGGCACCCTCCGGCCCGCCTTCCGCAACGTCAGGTTCACCGCGATCACG
>JAJAZI010000003.1 GCA_026785785.1 Microbacteriaceae bacterium | reverse complement strand
TCGCGGCGTCGAGTACACCGACCTCAACGGCTGGCGCCACCTCGACGAGCACGAGATCGCGCTCGGCGATGCCGAGGGGCGGCTGCGCGTCAAGGTCGTCCCTCGCGAGGAGATGGTGCGGGTATCGAACGCGCCGCTCGCCTCCGCCACCGCGGCCCCGAGGGCGGACGGCTAGACCGGCGCCACCGGTCCTGCTGGGGCGGTTCGGGTCGCAGTGCCCGAGCCCCGCCTCCGCCACGAGATGTCAGCGTCGGGGTTGTCCCAGACCTTGATGATCGACCACGCCACGGCGGTGAGGGGCACAGCGAGCACGGCACCGGCCAGCCCAGCGAGGATGGTGCCTGCCGTCAGAGCCACCAGAATGACGAGCGGATGCAGCTTGAGGCTCTGGCCCATCACGAGCGGCTGCAGCAGGTCCCCCTCCAATTGGTTCACCACCACCACGATGATCACCACGATGAGTGCGACGAGGGGCCCGTTCGCGACAAGCGCGACGAGCGCGGCGACGGCGCCGGCGAGGGTGGCCCCGACGATGGGGACGAACGCTGTGAGGAAGATGATCACCGCGAGCGGGAGGGCGAGCGGCACCTGCAGGATCACCAGCCCCAACCCGATGGCGACGGCGTCGACCAGGGCGATGATCGCGGTTCCGCGCACGTACCCGCCCAGCACGCGCAGCGCGGTCTGGCCCGCCCGCACGCCCCGTGCCCGCCGTTCGCCCGCGAACGGGGTGAGCAGGAAGTTCCAGATTGTCGCCCCATCTTTGAGGAAGAAGAACAGGATGACGACGACAAGGATCGCCCCCGTCACGAACTCGGTCGCGGCTGAGACTCCGGCGAGGGCGCCGGAGCCGAATTGCGTGCTCGTCACGAACTCGATGATCGCGCCCCGCACGTCGGCTACCTGCTCGTCCGAGATCTGGATCGGCCCCTCGGTGAGGTAGGCCTGAAGTTCGTCGAGTCCCTGTGCAGCCGAGGCGGCGAGCTCGTCCCACTGGTCGCGCACCGCGAGGGTGACCAGAGTGACGATGGCCGCGAGCACGATCAGCACGCCGAGGAAGGTGAGCCATGTCGCGATGATCGCCGGGATCCCGCGCCGGCGCATCCAGTTCACGACGGGCCCGATGGCCACCGCGAGCAGCAGCGCCACCAGCAACGCGATGACCACGAGCTTCACCTGGGAGAGTGCCCAGATGACCACCGCGGCGAGGGCCAGCGAGACAAGCACCTGCGCGCTGCGGATCGCGAGCCGCCCCAGCCGGTCGCCGAACATCGCGCTCGGCGGCGCGGCGGAATCGTCTTCTCTGGTCATTCCTCAGGGTAGGCAGTGCTGCCGCGCGCGCTGCTAGGCCTTGACGGCCGCCTGCTACCGCACGGAGGCTACTGAACGACCGAGCTGAGCCGGGCGAGATTATCGAGCACCTTGGAGCGGAAGGGTCGCTCGAGCCACTCGTCGAGGAGGAGCTCGCGGCTGACCTGCCGATAGCCGTCCTCGATCTCGCGCAGCGCGGCGATGAACGTCGCGCCGCGCACCATGATCGAGATCTCGAGGTTGAGGCTGAACGAGCGCATGTCCATGTTGCTCGAGCCGATCACCGCGACGTCCTCGTCGATCGTGAAGTGCTTCGCGTGCAGCACCGTCGGCGCCGGGTACAGCCAGATGCGCACGCCCGCCCGCAGCAGGACCTCGTAGTAGCTGCGCTGGGCGTGGTATACGACAGGCTGGTCGGCGACCTCCGACACGAAGAGCTGCACGTCGAGTCCGCGTTGGGCCGCCGTCGTGATGGCGTAGAGCATCGAGTCATCCGGCACGAAGTAGGGACTGGTGACGATGATGCGCTCCTGAGCGTTGTACAGCAGCGCGTTGAACAGGCGCAGGTTGTTCTCGCCATCGAAGCCGGGGCCGCTCGGCACCACCTGCGCGTCGAGGCCCTGCCGCTGCGGGGCCTCGGCCACCGGCTGTGTTTCGCGCAGCAGCAGCTCGTCCGTCTCGCTATACCAGTCGGTCACGAACAGCGCGTCGATGCCGACGACGATGGGCCCGTCGAAGCGCACCATGACGTCTTTCCACTCAAGTCCGCGCTTGATGTTGCCCGGCTTGTTGTAGCTGCGGTCGATCATGTTCTGCGAGCCCGTGAAGGCACGGATGCCGTCGATGACGAGGAGCTTGCGATGGTTGCGCAGGTCAGGCCGCTGGTAGCGCCCGCGCCACGGCTGCACCGGGAGCATGAGCTGCCAGTCGACGCCGATCCTTTTCAGGGCGCGGATGGTGCGCCGGTACCCGGGGGCGCGCAGGGACGCGATGTGGTCGAGCAGCACCCGCACCGTGACGCCCCGCTGCACGGCGGACTCGAGCGCGTCGAAGAACGGCTTCGTCGTGGTGTCGAGCGAGATGATGTAGAACTCGGCGTGCACGAACCTTGTCGCCTCGTTTACCGCCTGCGTCATCGCCTCGAGTGACGCGTCGTAGTCGGGGTACATCTTGGCGCTGTTGCCGCCGACGAGGGGCATCGCTCCGAGTGTGCGGTTGAGTTCGACGACCGGTTCGAGCCAGTCGGGCCATGAAGGGTCGACCAAGACGTCTTCCATTCCAGCGGTTGTCTCGATGATGTACTTGGTGATCTCGAGCTGCTTCTCCCGACGATGCTTCGGCAGCTTGGTGCTGCCGAGCATCAGGAAGAGCAGGAACCCCACGTACGGGATCAGGAAGATCGCCAGGAGCCAGGCCGCCGCGGTTTGGGGGCGACGGTTGATGGGCACCACGATGAGGGCGACGACGCGGACCGTCACATCGACGATGATCGCGAGCGCTGCGACGAGCGGCACGATCCAGGCGGAGTCCATTTTCGAAGTGTATCGACGGGCGCGCGTTGGTCAGTGCCGCCGGGCGGGTCCGAGGGTCAGCGGAAGTTCATGAACTGAAGGGCGACATCGAGGTCCTTCCCCTTGAGCAGCGCCATCGTCGACTGCAGATCGTCGCGGCTCTTCGACGAGACCCGCAGCTCATCGCCCTGGATCTGGCTCTTGACCGTCTTCGGTCCCTCGTCGCGGATGATCTTGGCGATCTTCTTCGCGTCATCGGACCCGATGCCGTTCTTGAGACCGACCTCGATGCGGTATTCCTTGCCCGAGGCGTAGGGTTCACCGGCGTCGAGGCTCCGCAGTGTGATGCCGCGCTTGATCATCTTCGCCTCGAGCACCTCGAGCACCGCCTTCACCCGCTCCTCGGCGCTCGCCTTGAGGAGGAGTTTCTCCCCGCTCCACTCGACCGACGCCCCGACGTTCTTGAAGTCGTAGCGTTGCGCGATCTCCTTCTGGGCCTGGTTGACGGCGTTCTCCGCCTCCATGTGGTCGACCTTGCTGACGATGTCGAAAGTGGAATCTGCCATGTGATCACCTTAACCTCCGATCGACACCCTCGGCAGGGTTAGAGGATCGGCCTGCGTCTGCTCGCCGAAGCTCTGCACCTGGTTTTCGGGCATTGTGGAGGGAATGAGCGGGGTCCAGACCGGGCCACGTGTGACGTTTACGCCCGGATGCCGCGACCGGCACGCAACGGGGCGGGCGCTGCGGTCGTGTTCGCGATGCCGGCCTTCACCAGGCGGAACATGGCGCTGCGGTTGACCGCGATCGTGTCGTCCCATTCCCTGTCGGGCGTCTCCTCCACGGCCTCGCGGCTCATCTGGAAAGCGGCGTGGCTCACGAGCACGTCGACACGACCGAATTCCTCGACGGCCTTGGCCACGATTGCGCGGCGGCGTGCCGGGTCGGAGAGGTAGCCCGGCACGAGGCACGGCCGTGCGGCCTGTCGCCTCGGCCCACGTGCGGGTCTGGGCGGCATCCTCGTACTCGTTCAGGTACGAGAGGAGCACATCGGCCTCCTCCCGCGCGCACGCGATGGCGACGGCCCGGCCGATTCCGCTGTCGCCGCCGGTGATGACCGTCGTCTTGCCCGTCAGGCGGCCCGAGCCCGGATAGCTCTCCTCGCCATGATCGGCCAACGGGCGAAGCTCGCCCTCAACGCCGGGTGGTCGCTGCTATTGCTGCTGCTGCTCCTCGTTCACACGGTCCTCCTCGCGGTCCTGTTCGTTCGCGGTCCTGCTGTGGCGATGCTGATGTCGGGCGGACGTCGGATCCGCGGCTCTCCCCGCACAAGGGTGTCAGGGGATTGACGGCGCGGAGGGAGATTGGTCCCGCCGCGGTCAGCGGACCGTCGGCCCCGGCGTCGCTGTGCTCGATCGCACGATCAGCTCGAACGGCAGCGGCGTGTTGAGCGAGGGCAGCTGGGCGCGAGTGGGGTGCAGCTGGTCCATGAGAATTTCGACTGCCCGGCGCCCCTGGAGTGCCGGGAACTGGGCGACGGTGCTGAGCCCGAAGAACCCGCTCAGCTCGTGATCGTCGATGCCGATGACCGAGACCTCCTGCGGCACCCGCAGTCCCAAGTCGCGCGCGGCGAGGATCGCGCCGATCGCCATCTCGTCCGAGGCGGCGAACAGCGCTGTCGGGCGCCTGTGCGGATTGCCCAGCAACTGTGTGGCCGCCGCATATCCGTCCTGGAGCGTGAAGTTGGCGTACCTGATCAGAGCGGGGTCGACAGGAATCCCTGCCGCCTCGAGTGCTGACTGATACCCCACTCTTCGGTTCGTTGGCAGGTGGAAGGCGGCGCCCGGGTCTTCGTTCCCGCCGAGATGGGCGATTTTGCGGTGCCCGAGCGCGATGAGGTGCCCGGTGGCGAGGCGTGCCACCTCGACGTCGTCGATGCTGAGAGTGCGCACGCCGGCCAGAGGGCCGCCGACCCCGACCATCGGCTTCTTCACCTCGAGCAGGCTCTCCACCTCATCGGTCGTCAGCTCGAGCGAGATCGCGATGACGGCATCGACCCTCCTGCGCAGCAGGAAGTCGTCAAAGACACTCCGACGCTCCTCGCCGCCGCCACCGAGGTTGTAGAGGGTGAGGTCATACCCGTAGCCCATAAGCGCACTCTCCGCTCCCTCGACGACGCTGGAGAAGAACCACCTGTTGAGGAAGGGGATGACGACGCCGACATTTCGCGTCCGCCCTGTCGCGAGGCCCGACGCGTTGGAGCTCACGACATAGCCGATTTCCTTCGCCGCCGCGACGACCCGCTCGCGCGTCGCCGGCGAGACGTGGCCTCGTCCGCTCAGGGCCCGACTCACGGTCGCCGTGGAAACCCCCGCGCGCAGGGCAACCTCAATAATGCCGGGCACTGCCATCTCCTCCGTCAGTGAGCCGATACTACCGGCGTTCTGAAGAGGCGCTCCGGCGTTGTATCCTTGAGCCGCGCCTTCGGTTGGTGATTACATTCGGTCGGGTGCGCACCTGGCAAGTTACCCAAGTGGCCAAAGGGATCTGACTGTAAATCAGCCGTCTTAGACTTCGCAGGTTCGAATCCTGCACTTGCCACAGAACAAATTGACGAGGGAAAGGCCCGGCTCCACGCCGGGCTTTTTTCGTAAGGTTTCCCAGGAGGAGAATTATGGCCGTCGCGGAGCTCCTGAATCTCGCGCGCGACACCGCCATCCGCGCCGGTGCGCTCGCGGCCCAGCGACGGTTCGAGGGCGTCGAGGTCGCCGCGAGCAAGTCGTCCCCGGAGGACGTCGTCACGCACGCCGACCGTGAGACCGAGGCACTCATCCGGGGCCTTCTCGCAGAGGCGAGGCCGCAGGACGGCTTCCTCGGCGAGGAGAGCGACGCGGGTGCCGGAACGAGCGGCCTGACCTGGATCGTCGATCCGATCGACGGCACGGTGAACTACCTGTACGGCGTGCCCCACTACGCCGTCAGCATCGCCGTCGTCGAGGGCGACCCCGATCCGGCCACCTGGCGCGCGCTCGCGGGAGCCGTCGTGAACCCCGCGATCGACGAGGTCTACACGGCCAGTGCAGGCGGCGGTGCGCACTTGGGCACCCGTCGGCTGCGGGTGGCCGAGGCGGAGCTCCCGCTCGCCCTGATCGGAACGGGCTTCGCCTATGTAGCCGAAACCCGCCGTGAGCAGGCCGAGGTGCTGGTGCAGCTCATCTCAAAGGTGCGTGACATTCGCCGGTCCGGCGCGGCGTCGCTCGACCTCTGCGCGGTGGCCACTGGCCGCATCAATGCCTACTACGAGCGGGGCCTGGCGCCCTGGGATCACGCCGCCGGCGCGCTGATTGCCGAGGAGGCGGGTGCGACAGTGAGTGGTCTGCGCGGCGCGCCGGCCGCACGCGAATTTCTGCTTGCTGCCCCGCCGCGCTTGGCCGCAACCCTCGAAACCCTGCTCGCGGCGCTTCATCCGAGACGGAAGAATTTGGGCATTTAGGCCCTTTTCCGCTAGTCTTCACCTGTTCGTTATCTTTCGGTGATATTTCCCCGAAGGAATTACATAGATATCCGGACCAGCCTGCCTCGCTGAGCTGGTCCTATTTTTTGAGGAGTTTGGGTTTGTCGTTTCGTGGATGCTGCACCAAGACGTGTTCGACGACACCGCCCACGGCATTCGAGGTTCGATAGGTAGTGCGCAGCTTCGATTCCCTTCTCGGTCTGCAGACCCCGGCCGAGACGCCCAACACCACGGCCCAGACCGCCCCCGACGCCGACCCCTTGACCGGCCTCGCCGCCCAGTTCTCAACTGCCGCGTCGCCCACAGTCGCCGATGCTGGTGCGTCCGCGTCCGCGTCCGCTGGTGCCTCCGCCGAAGCACCCGCCCTCACCCGCCGTGAATTGCGTGAACGTGACGCGAAGGCCGCCCGCCCCAAGCTCTTCGCGGCAACCGCGCCGCGGCGTGCGACCCCGAAGCGCTCCGAATCATCCGGGCCGCGGGCTGGCCGCTCCGCGAGGCGCAACGCGCCCACGTCGAGGATCGCAGCCGCCGCAACGCCAGCCCCCACGCGCGCCTCCGCTTCCCTCGCCGCGAAGACCTCCCACCTCAAGCGTCGCGTCCTCTCCAATCTCGCCACCGTCGGAGCCATGGCCGGTGTCGGGCTCATCCTTATCTCTACGACCGTCCCCGCCAACGCCTTCGCGCGTCCCGAGTCCTCCGTGAGCGCGACCGCGGTCGCGGAGGCGACCGCCAAGACGCAGGAGCTCAAGGTTGAGGCCGCGGCGGCACCCGAGATCACTCGCGACGGATACACCGTTGTGTCGCTCGTCCGCCAGGTTCAGGCCCGCGCCGGCAGCCGCAGCTACAACTTCACCAACAATCCGACCAGCGCCGTCCAGTGGCCATTCCCCGGTGGCTCGCCCATCACGAGCGGCTTCGGGCCGCGCCAGGTAGCCGGGTGCGGGTTCTGCTCGACCTATCACCAGGGCCTCGACTTCACGCCCGGTTCGGGCGTGCCGATCCAGTCGATCACCGGCGGTACGGTGAGCCTCGTGGAAGTCTCGAACAGCGGACTCGGGAACCATGTCATCGTCGACCACGTCGTCAATGGCCAGCGGGTGCAGTCGGTCTACGCTCACATGCAGTACGGCTCGATCCAGGTGGCCGTCGGCCAGACAGTCGGAGTCGGCGACATGATCGGAGCGGTGGGCAGCACCGGGGCCTCCACGGGAGCTCACCTCCACCTCGAGGTCCACCTCGACGGCGCCCCGATCGACCCCTTCGCCTGGCTGCAGGCCAACGCGGGCTGACCGCAGTGCCCGCTGGGGCGGGATCGTGGTCGAGCGCGATGCAGGACTGCTTGTCCGCGACGGCTGCGGCATGATCGTAGTCGAGCGCGATGCAGGGCTGCTTGTCCGCGCCCGCTGTGCGTAACTCAGGCTGTTCTGCTGGTGGCCGGTCAGGCTCCCCGGAATCGCGGGCGGCGGATGTTGCCGGGCGAAGACCTGCCTGAGTTGTGCACCACGCCGGGCCGCCGCCGCCGAAGACTTACCACCGACTGCCGTGTCGGCCGCGAGCGGAGAAGTCCCGCCGCGCAACGCGCGGCACGGCGGGACCGTGATCGGCTTCGGTTAGAGACGCATCCAGACCGTCTGGTCCGGGGCGAGTGCGGCCCCCTGAAGCTCCTCGGAGCTGAGCAGCACCTCGCCGACGGGCAGCCCGACCGGGAGATCGCTCGTGTTGGCGATCACGGTGACGGCGCCGTTGCGGAAGGCGACGACGGTCTCGCCGTAGCCGGGCAGCCACTCGACGGTGCCGAAGCCGAGGTCGTGCTCGTGACGCAGTGAAAGCGCGAGTCGATACAGCTCGAGCGTCGATCCGGGCACGCCGACCTGCGCGTCCCTCGATACCTTCGCCCAGTCGGCCGGTTGGGGCAGCCAGCTCTTGCCCGAGGCGCTGAAGCCGTACGCGGCCGCGTCCGCCTCCCAGGGGATCGGCACTCGGCATCCGTCACGTCCGTAGCGCTCGCCATCCGTGCGGAACCAGGTGGGGTCCTCGCGCGCATGGTCCGGCAGGTCGATGACCTCGGGCAGGCCGAGCTCCTCGCCCTGATACAGGTAGGCGCTTCCGGGCAGCGCGAGCATGAGTGCGGATGCGGCGCGCGCGCGGCGCAGGCCGAGCTCGGGAATCGGCTGACCGGGGGACTCTCGCCCGATGCCGTGGCCCTGCGGGTTGTCGGCCGTCAGCGCAAGGCGCGTGGCGTGCCGGACGACGTCGTGGTTGGAGAGCACCCAGGTGCTCGGCGCGCCGACGCCGGTGAACGCGTCGAGCGAATCGTCGACGACCCGGCGGATGGCGGGTCCCGCCCACGACGTCTCGAGGTAGGAGAAGTTGAAGGCCTGGTGCATCTCGTCCGGGCGCACCCAGCGGGCGAGCTTGGTCAGTGGCTCGACCCACGCCTCGGCGACCATGACCCGGTTGCCCTCGTACTCGTCGAGCACCTGGCGCCAGTCGCGGTAGATCTCATGCACGCCGTCCTGCGCCCAGTAGGGCGGGGTCGGAGCGTCGACGTGGGTGCCGATCTCGGGCTCGAGCCCGACAGCGCCGCCGCCCATGCTCCCAGAGTCGGCCGGGGCCGTGTAGTCGGGGAGGCCGGCCTCCTTGATCATGCCGTGGGCGACGTCGACACGGAAGCCGTCAACGCCGCGGTCGAGCCAGAAGCGCAGGATGTCGCGGAATTGGTCGCGCACCCAGGGGTTCTCCCAGTCGAGGTCGGGCTGGGTGGAGTCGAACAGGTGCAGGTACCACTGGCCGGGCGTGCCGTCGGTGTTGGTGGTGCGGGTCCATGCCGGGCCGCCGAAGACGGAATGCCAGTTGTTCGGGGGCAGTTCGCCATTCTCGCCGGTGCCGTCGCGGAACATGTACCGCGCGCGCTCGACGCTCCCTTCGGCGGCGTCCAGAGCCGCGCGGAACCAGGCATGGTCGCTCGAGGTGTGGTTGGGGACGAGGTCGACGATGATCTTGAGGCCGAGCGCGTGTGCGGCGTCCTCGAGCGCGTCGAAGTCGTCGAGAGTGCCGAAGAGCGGGTCGACATCGCAATAGTCCGCGACGTCGTAGCCGGCGTCGCGCTGGGGCGACACGCAGAAGGGCGAGAGCCAGATGGCATCGACGCCGAGTTCGACTAGGGAGGGGAGCCGGGTGGTGATGCCCCGGAGGTCGCCGATTCCGTCGCCGGAGTCGTCGGCGAACGAGCGGGGATAGATCTGGTAGATCACGGCGTTGCGCCACCATTCCCGGCCGGAGCCGGAGCCGGTGGGGGCGGATGCCGTGGCCTCGGCGCTCTCGGGCACGACGATTTCACGAAGATTTTCTAAAGTCATCAGGAAATCCTAGTCCATTCCTGATCTCCTGCAAGCGTTTGCAGCCGCACCCCGGCGAGGCTGGACAACACGTCTGGGTGACGCTTCGTACAAGACATTTGGCAAATGGGAGCGGACGGGGTATACCTGTAAGCGCTTGCAACTTTGCGAGCGAACTCACGAGAACGGCCTCGTGAGCGCGGGGTGGAACGCGCTCGCGCGACCTGGGTGATCGGACATGAACCGTTACCCCGCGTCAGGGGCCGATCCACACTGGAAAGGTGTCACCAATGACGGTGAAATCACACGGCTCGAACCCGGGCCGATCACGGCGACTCGTCACCACAAGCGCCATTGCCGCGGTCGCGGCGCTCGCGCTCGCCGGCTGCTCCACAGGAGCCCCCGGCGCGGGCGACGAAGCGCCTGCCGAAGACACGGGCACCCTGACGGTGTGGCTCGACGCCGACCGCCTCGACGCGCTCGAGGACGTCGCGGCACGGTTCAAGGAAGACCGCGGCATCACGGTCAAGCTCGTGAACAAGGACTTCGGAGACATCCGCGACGACTTCATCACCCAAGTGCCGACCGGCAAGGGTCCCGACATCATCGTCGGGGCGCACGACTGGCTCGGCAAGCTGGTTCAGAACGGGGTCGTGGCGCCGCTGGAGCTCGGCGACATCGCGGGCGACTTCCAGGAGGTGGCCGTCACCGCGATGAGCTACGAGGGACAGACCTACGGCCTGCCCTACTCCGTCGAGAACATCGCCCTCGTGCGCAACACCGACCTCGCCCCAGAGGCGGCGGCGACCTTCGACGAGGCGATCGCGACGGGCTCCGGGCTGGTCGAGGCGGGCACCGCGGAGTACCCGTTCCTCGTCGGGCTCGACCCGGCCGCATCCGACCCGTACCACCTGTACCCGCTGCAGGCCTCGCTCGGCGCCCCGGTCTTCGGGGTCGACGAGAACGGCACCTATGACGCCGCGAACCTCGCACTCGGTGGTGCCGCCGGCGAAGCCTTCGCCGTCAAGCTCGCCGAGCTCGGGGCCTCGGGGGTCCTCAACACGAACATCTCCGGGGACATCGCCCTCGAGGAGTTCAACGCCGGCAAGGCGCCCTACTACCTCACCGGTCCGTGGAACCTCCCGGCGATCAAGGACGCTGGCATCGCCTACGCGGTCGACCCCATCCCGACCACCGGTGACCAGGCGGCGACCCCGTTCGTCGGCGTGCAGGGCTTCTATGTGAGCGCGCAGAGCGAGAACGCCCTCGCCGCCAACGAGTTCCTCGTGAACTACCTCGGCACCGAGGAGGTGCAGACGGCGCTGTACGAGGTAGGAGGCCGCGCCCCCGCGCTGCTCTCGTCCTTCGAGGCGGCGCAGGGCGATGCGGATGTCGCCGCCTTCGGCGCTGTCGGCGCCGACGGCGTGCCGATGCCCAACGTGCCCGCGATGGACGCCGTCTGGGCGGACTGGGGAGCGACGCAGGTCGCGATCATCAACGGACAGGGCGACCCCGTCGCGCTGTGGCAGGCGATGGTCACCAGCATCGAATCGAAGATCGCTGGCTGATTCCCGTCTGATCGGGCCGGGCCCTCCTTCCGCGGGCCCGGCCCCCTTCCTCGGCGCCACTTCGAACAATGACGATCGGACATCATGGCTAACACCCTTCCCAGCACCGGGCCGCGCGCCGTGGTGCCACCCGGCGACGAGCCGGATGCCCCGCGGGGGCGGCTCGCCGAGCAGCGCGGCACGCCGGGGCTCAAGGGGACCCTCGCGAAGATCATCCTGCTGGGCGCGGTCGACGCGCTCGCCGTCTTCGCGCTGTTCGTGCTCTTCATGCAGGAGTCGTGGCTTGTCTTCGCTATCGCCGCGCTCGTCACGCTGATCGTCAACTACATCTACCTGAAGCCGGGGGCCCTTCCCGCGAAGTACCTGGCGCCCGGCGTCTTCTTCCTGGTGATCTTCCAGATCTTCGTCGTGCTGTACAGCGGCTACATCGCATTCACCAACTACGGCGACGGTCACAACAGCACGAAGGAGGACGCGACCTCCGCGATCATCTCGACGTCGCAGTTCCGCGTGCCCGACTCGCCCACGTTCCAGCTCACCGTGCTCGAGCGGCTCGGTGAGTACAGCTTCCTCGTCACCGACCCCGACGGCGAAGTGAGCGTCGGCGGAGCCGAACGCCCGCTCGAGGACGCCTCGAACGCGCAGACCGATTCCAACGGCAAGGCCGTCGGCCTCGAGGGCTACACCGCGCTTACCTTCGCCGATCTGCTGGCTAACCAGTCCGAGATCGGGGCACTGTCGGTGCCGCTCTCGGACGATCCCAACTCGGGAGCCCTGCGCACGCCCGACGGCAGCCGGGCGTACCTCTACGCGTCCACGCTGCAGTACGACGAGGCGGCCGACTCATTCACCAACATCGAGACCAGCGAGGTGTACCGCGACCTCGGCGACGGCGCATTCGTTGCGAGCGATGGGGCGGAGCTCGTCCCCGGCTGGAAGATCAATGTGGGATTCGAGAACTTCGCACGCGCGTTCGGCGAGGAGGACATCCGTGGCCCGCTGCTCGGCGTGACCCTGTGGACCTTCGCCTTCGCGATCCTCTCGGTGGCCTCCACGTTCGTGCTCGGCCTTTTCCTCGCGATCGTCTTCAACGACGCGCGCATGAAGGGGCGCAAGTTCTACCGGATCGCGATTATTCTCCCCTACGCGTTCCCGCCGTTCCTCTCGGCCCTCGTCTGGCTCGGCCTGTTCAACCAGGACTTCGGGTACATCAACCAGGTGCTCCTCGGCGGAGCCGACATCCCGTGGCTCAACGACCCCTGGCTCGCGAAGGCCAGCGTGCTCATCGTGAACCTCTGGCTCGGGTTCCCGTACATGTTCCTCATCTGCACCGGGGCGCTCCAGTCGATCCCCGAGGAGCTCACCGAGGCTGCGACCGTCGATGGGGCCCGGCCGTGGGCGGTGTTCCGCCTCATCAAGTTCCCGCTGCTGCTCGTCTCGGTCGCGCCGCTGCTGATCTCGTCGTTCGCGTTCAACTTCAACAACTTCAACATCGTCTACATGCTCACCGGGGGAGGGCCGCGCAACATCGAGGCGGGGGTGGATGCCGGGGCGACCGACCTGCTCATCACTCTGGTCTACAAGGTGGCGTTCGGCAGCGGAACCGGGCGCGACTACGGGCTCGCGAGTGCGTTCGCGATCCTCATCTTCATCATCGTCGGCCTCATCGCGGCCTACGGCTTCAAACGCACGCGAGCGCTGGAGGACCTGAACTGATGACGACCACGATTTCCCCCAGGGTGGATCCGCCCGCTCCCGACGCGACAAACGCGACTCGGCCCGTCCCGCCGCGTCGCCGGCGCGGCTTGGGGCGCTGGTTCGGCGCGACCGGATGGCGTCACGCAGTCGGCCTGGCCATGGTCGTGTTCGCGGCGTTCCCGCTGCTCTACGTGCTTTCGGCCTCGCTCAACCCGACGGGCACCCTCGTCGGATCCAACACCCTCTTCCGGTCGATCGACTTCTCCAACTACGTCGAGTTGTTCAACCGCCCGCAGCAGCCGTACGCCGCGTGGTTCCTCAACACCATGGTGATCGGAACGGTGTCGGCGATCGGCACCGTGTTCCTCGGCGCGCTCGCCGCCTACGCGTTCTCGCGCATGCGGTTCTCAGGCCGGCGGATCGGGCTCCTCAGCCTGCTGCTCGTGCAGATGTTCCCCCAGCTGCTCGGTGTCGTCGCGATCTTCCTGCTGCTCTCCGCGATCAGCGACGTCTTCCCGGCGATCGGCCTCGGAACCCAGGCCGGGCTGATCCTCGTATACCTTGGAGGCGCGCTCGGCGTAAACACCTACCTGATGTACGGCTTCTTCAACACGATCCCGATGTCGATCGACGAGGCGGCGAAGATCGACGGGGCAAGCCACGCACAGATCTTTTTCGGCATCATTCTGCGACTGGTCTCGCCGATCCTCGCGGTCGTCGGACTGCTCTCCTTCGTCGGCAGCACGAGCGAGTTCGTGATCGCGAGCATCGTGCTCTCCGATCCGTCGACACAGACCCTCGCGGTCGGCCTCTACCAGTTCGTTTCGCAGGAGACGTCGACGAACTGGACCTTGTTCGCGGCCGGGGCGGTGCTCGCCGCGATCCCGGTGATGGCCCTGTTCCTCTACCTGCAGAAGTACATCGTGAGCGGCCTCACGGCCGGCGCGGTCAAGTGATCGAGGCGTTGCTCCCGCACCACGACGGATCGCCGCTCCACGTCTCGAACGACGCGCCGGGCCTCGGCGAGGCGGTGGCCGTGCGCGTGCGCGTCCCGCACGCTCACGGCTCACCGACATCCGTCCTCGTGCGGTCGAACCCCGACGCCGAGCCCCGGTTCACCGCGGCCGCGATGATCACGACCGCAGGCGGCTGGGACTGGTGGGAGGCGGTTGTCGAGGTCGAGAACCTCGAGTACCGCTACCGGTTCCTGCTTGTGTTCGACGACGGGCGCCGCGAGTGGCTCAACGCGGGCGGGCTCCACGTCATCGAGACCCGCGACTCGGAGGACTTCGTCCTGCTCGCCCACCCCGCGCCGCCCAAGTGGGGCCGGTCGAGCGTGATGTACCAGGTCTTCCCCGACAGGTTCGCCCGGTCGGCGCTCGCCGAGAACCGCGAGCCGCCCGAATGGGCCGAGCCCGCCCAGTGGGGCGACGACGTCGTGCATGTCGGTCCGTCGACGCCTCTGCAGTACTTCGGTGGCGACCTGCGCGGCGTCGAGGAGCGCCTCGACCACCTCGCACGCCTCGGCGTCACCATGCTCTACCTGACTCCGGTCTTCCCTGCGCGATCGAACCACCGGTATGACGCGCTCTCGTTCGACGCCGTCGACCCGCTTCTCGGGGGCGACGAGGCGCTCATCTCGCTCGTCGACGCCGCTCACGCGCGCGGTTTGACGGTGATCGGCGACCTCACCGCGAATCACAGCGGAGACGCGCACGAGTGGTTCCGTGCCTCGCACCTGACCCCGTCGGCTCCGGAGAGCGAGTTCTACTACTGGCTCGACGACGAGCAGCGCAGCTACGTCTCGTGGCTCGGGGTCGCGAGCCTGCCCAAGTTCAACTGGAACTCGCGGGAGCTGCGCACCCGGTTCATCGAGGGGGAGGGGTCGGTCGTGGCCAAGTGGCTCGCGCCCCCGTACAACCTCGACGGCTGGCGGATCGACGTCGCCAACATGACGGGCCGGCACCGCTCCGACGACCTCAACGAGGTCGTGCGCCGCATCATCCGCCAGACGATGATCGAAGTGAACCCCGACACCCTGCTCATCGCGGAATCGACGAATGATGCCACCGCAGACTTCCAGGGCGACGGCTGGCACGGCGCGATGACCTACGCCAACTTCACCCGCCCGGTGTGGGCCTGGCTGTCGGAACCGGGCCGACCCTCGAGCTACTTCGGACTGCCATTCGGCACCATCCCGGCTTCCTCCGGAAAGCTCCTGCACGACGCCCACGTGCGATTCACGTCCGGCATCCCCTGGCGGGTGCGCCTGCACAACATGAACGCTCTCGACACCCACGACACCCCGAGATTCCGTACCCACGCGATCGAGGGGGCGGTGCCGGTCGCGTTCGGGCTCTCCGTCACCCTCCCCGGCATCCCGGTGGTCTTCGCCGGCGCCGAGTTCGGCCTCGGCGGCGACGACGGGGAGCACTCCCGCACCCCGATGCCGTGGGACGGCCTCGAGGAGGCGAAGGACTCGATCGACCTGTACGCGGCTCTCATCCGCCTGCGCACCGCCCACCCCGCGCTCAACGGCGGGGGAATGCGGTGGGTGCACGTGGGCGACGACGTGCTCGCCTTCGTGCGCGAGGCCGCCGAGGAGTCGATCCTCGTCGTCGCCGCACGGGACGGCTACGACCTCGTGCTCCCGGCGTGCGCCGTCGCCGGGGCGCCGGAACGCATCTTCGGCAGCGCCGCCGCGCTGGCAGTCCACGGCGGGCTGCGCCTCACCGGCGCCGGCCCCTCGTTCACCGCATTCGCCCTGCCTGGTGTCGTACTGCCCGCATTCGGCGGCAACGGAATCAAGCACGCCTCGCCGGGGTGCTAGTCTCTTACGGTGCCAAACCGGCGTGCCGTTAGCGCGGTCGCCGAGGCGGTCACGCCCCCTTAGCTCATTGGTAGAGCACTTCCTTGGTAAGGAAGAGGTAGTGGGTCCGATTCCCACAGGGGGCTCCGTCCTCCCGATGCATTTCGGAAGCGACGTGCCCGGCGGGGTAGCTCAGGTGGTTAGAGCACACGGCTCATAATCGTGGTGTCGCGGGTTCGAGTCCCGCCCTCGCTACACAGCACCACCAGCAGGTCCAAAAGACGGAGTTCGCTGGAGAGATGTGACCTAACGTCATGTTCGACTGAATGATAGACACCCCCCGGAGAGAGCCCTAGTCTATGCAAGTGAATATAATGCCGCGCGACCACTGCCCGACCTGCCGTGCCCGCCTCGAGATTGCCACCGAGGACAGGCCCTACCGCTGGTGTCGCGCCTGTTCTGTCGGCTGGTTGGGCTGACCGCAGGCCTCGCGCGTCCAAGAAACCTTCGCGCCAGAGCGCTGTACCGGGTAGCTTGAGAAGAACTTGGACGCGAGCAGCCTCACCGGGGGGACAACATGGGCGTATTGCTGTACGGCAGCCACGGCATGGAGATCGACATCGACGATCGCGCACTGGCTCATCTGCAGATCGTGATCACGTCGAAACTGCGGCGCAACGAGCGGTTCCTCTTCAGCTGGACGAATTCGCTCACCGTCGGCAGCGGGCGGAGCAGTGTGTGGATGGACCCGGGCATCCCTCTCTTCTTCCGGTACTTTCACTCCGGGGCATCCGCGATCAACCGCGCCTGGATCGTCGCCCTGATGGAGTCGGCCGACAGCGTCTCGGGCCTGCAGTTCACCGCAGAGCCTGACCGCGAGACCGCTCACCCCAAGCCCAAGGGTCAACGCATCACCGGTTAGAGACCTTGGCCCGCCCCGCGACGGGCAGGCATCACATCGCATTCTCGAGAACCGAGAGGCTCTCCAGCCAGTCGTCGCGCGAGTTCGTGAGGACTCACCCGCATGCGCGCGTCTCCTCGATCGAGCGGAGGGGCCCGTTGTCGCGTGGTGGTTCCCAGAGGCCGGCGGTGCACTCGCGCCATGTCGGTTCAACCATCTCGGCTTACAGAATTTCCACAGTCACGCTTTCGCCGCGCCGGATGCTCAAGGGATTGATTTCAGTGCATGGGGCGACGCGCCCTCGTCACGTGGCGATAATTGAGCGAAGAGCTGCTCGAGCGGATAGCGTGGTTAGCGTGGAAAGAAACAAGAGGAAGACGTAGCACGATGGGTAAATTGCTGTACGGCAGCTCGAGCATGGAGGTCGAGTTCGACGACCGCGCGCTCATGCATCTCCAGATCGTCATTTCCGCCAAGCTTCGCCGACAGGAATGCTTCGTGTTCTCGTGGCGCGACGCCTTCGACGTGGGCGATGGGCGCAGCAGCATCTGGATGCACTCGAGCATCCCCCTCTACTTCCGCTATTTCGGCAGCCGCATCCCGGCGATCAACCGCGAGTGGGTTGAAGCGCTCACGATCTCGGCCAACAGCCCGGGTGGGCTGCACTTCTCCGACGAGCCCGGAGCGAACCCGACGGCGCACGGGGCTCGCTGAGCCACCTCCGAGTCCCGCGCTAGGAGCGGATCATGCGGCGCGGCGCATGGCGCACGGCACTCCACCCGACGGCGAGCGCCCAGACCGGAAGCCACGCGCACAGCGTCATGACGGTCATGATCAGGTGGAATCCATGGTCGGCCGGATGCCGGCGCGACGAAGCGGCGACCGTCTCGGTGGGCATCGGGGCGTAGTGGTCGGTCCACCCGCGCCCGTCGAACCAGCGCCGGCGGCCGAAGCCGATGTCGTACCAGCCCGCCGGCGCGGACGCTACGGCGGCGGAAGTCCTGATCGTGGTGGCCTGACCCACGACTGGGGTGTTCGACATCACTCCTCCAACCCTGTTCGGCCCAGCGTATGCGCGCTGGTTCTCCCTCGACAGTCCCTCAAGCTGGGGTCATTGAGCCGCCGCGACACGCCGGTGATCCCGGCGTAGTGTCAAGAAATGAAATCTGTCGAGGGAAAGATCGTTCTCATCACCGGGGCCGCCATGGGCATGGGCCGCCTCTACGCGCAGCGGGCGGCGCTGGAGGGGGCGAAAGCAGTTGTCCTCTGGGACATCGATGCGGACGCCCTCGCCGCCACCACGGCGGAACTCGCCACCCCGGGGGTCAGGGTCGTTCCCTACCTCGTCGACATCTCGTCGCTCGCGTCCATCTCGGATGCTGCCGGGCGGGTGCGCGCGGAGGTCGGGCACCCCGAGGTGCTGGTCAACAACGCCGGGATCGTGCGGTCGGGCTACTTCTGGGACCACCATTCCGAGCGCGATACCGAGCTCACCATGCGGGTGAACGCGATCGCGCCCATGCAGATCGCGGCCGAGTTCCTGCCGGGAATGATCGAGGGGGCAGGCCCCCACCGCATTCTGAATGTCGCCTCGGCGGCCGGAACCGTCTCGAATCCGAAAATGAGCGTGTACGCGGCCTCGAAGTGGGCGGTGATCGGCTGGAGCGACTCCCTTCGTCTCGAGCTGGTTCGAGCCGGTCACGCGCACGTCGGCGTCACGACCCTCGCTCCTAGCTACATCAGCACGGGCATGTTCGACGGCGCTCGCGGGCCGCTGCTGACGCCGATCATGGCACCGGATTATGTCGTCGATCGTGCCTGGGCGGCGATGCTTGCAGCCCGGCCGTTCCTCATGTTGCCCTGGACGGTGAGCCTGGGGCGGGCGCTCAACGGGCTGCTCCCGCAGCGCGCCTTCGACTTTGTCGCCGGCCGCCTCTTCGGCGTCTATCGCTCGATGGACGACTTCACCGGGCGAGTGACGCAAAAGTCTCCGAAAAAATCTTGAAACACTACATGTAGTGGAATGACACGGGTGTCATTAGCGTTATATAGTGGAGATCCAGCACGCGAGGGTTTCGATCCCCGCACTGCTGGAGCCGATCGGTGCGATCGGTAACAGAGCTTGGAGGAGGCCAACATGGACAACGACAACAACGTAGGCGGCTACGAAATCCCCGTCGACCCGATGGACCTCCTGCAGTGCGACAGCTGCCAGTAGGCGACTAAGTCCACCCGGAGGGTCCGGCCATCATGACGATGGCCGGACCTTTCGCATTGCGACGGCTCGGCTTCCGTCGGGCACCATTGGTTAGGCTGGCAAGCGTGCCAGTGAACCCAGAACTGCAGGGCCGCGTCTTCGCCCCAACCGATCCCTACCTCGTCGGTCGCGAGAAGGTGCGCGAATTCTCCCGCGCCGTCTTCGCGACCAACCCGATTAACCACGATCCCGCTGCGGCGGTGTCAGCCGGCTACCGCGACATCGTCGCGCCGCCCACCTTCGCGGTCGTCGTGCAGGAGTCGACCCTCGCGCAGCTGCTCGCCGTACCGGATGCCGGAATCGACTTCAGCCGCATCGTGCACGGGGAGCAGCGGTTCAGCTACTCGAGGCCGATCGTGGCCGGCGACGAACTCACCGCGACTCTCTCGGTGACGAGCATCAAGACCCTCGGAGCCAACGCCATGGTGACCGCCGAATCCTCCATCGTCGATGCGACGGGCAGCCACGTCGTCACCGCCTCCTCCACTCTCGTCGTGCGGGGTGACGCGTGAGCACCCCCACCACACCTCGCCTCGATGCGCTCGAGATCGGTCAGGTCGTCGCCGACGCCGACTACCGCATCAGCCGCGACGGCCTCGTGCGCTACGCGGGGGCATCAGGGGACTTCAACCCCATCCACTATCGCGACGACGTCGCCGAGGCCGTCGGCCTTCCCGGCGTGCTCGCGCACGGCATGCTCACGATGGGCATTGCAGTGCAGTCCGTCGTCGACTGGCTCGGCGACCCCGGACGCATCGTCGACTACGGCGTTCGCTTCACCCGCCCGGTCGTCGTGGATCCGATCGAGGGGGCCGGCATCGCGGTCGTTGCCAAGGTCGGAGCCCTCGACCCGGATGCCGGGGAGGCGCGGATCGACCTCACCGTCACCGCGCACGGCGGCACCGTACTCGGGAAGGCGCAGGTTCGCGTCAGCCTGCGCTGACCGGCCTGCCACACCATGGATCTTCGGGAACTGACAACCCTGCGCGTCGGCGGGGCGCCTCGCGCGCTGCTGAGCCCGGAAACGCCCGACGAACTCGTGCGTGCGAGCCTCGACGTATGGGCGAGCGGCGAGGAGTGGATGGCCCTCGGCGGCGGCTCCAACATCGTCGTCGGCGATGACGGATTCGACGGCAGCGTCATCCGCGTGCTCACCCGTGGCATCGAGACACTGCCGTCGGCGCCCGGCACGGCACGGCTGCGCGTGCAGGCAGGTGAGCCGTGGGACGAGCTGGTCAACTACACCGTCGATCGCGGACTTGCGGGGATCGAGGCTATGGCCGGCATCCCCGGGTCGAGCGGCGCAGGCCCCATCCAGAACATCGGCGCGTACGGCCAGGAGCTTTCCGACACGCTGGTCTCGGTCGAATTCCTCGACCACGAGACGGGCAGCCTTGAGCTCATCCCGGCCGCCCGGCTCGAGCTCGGCTACCGCAGCTCTGTGTTCA
Source organism: Microbacteriaceae bacterium (assembly GCA_026785785.1). Classification (GTDB taxonomy): domain Bacteria; phylum Actinomycetota; class Actinomycetes; order Actinomycetales; family Microbacteriaceae; genus Marisediminicola. Next base: position 6,078 of record JAJAZI010000003.1, on the reverse strand, counting down.
AGGCGGGCCGCCGCGGCATCGTGATCTCGATCGAGCTCGAGCTGACGGATGCCGAGGGACTCAGCCGCCCGGTCGCATCCCAGCAGCTCGCGACCGCGATCGGTGCCGCCTTCGGCGACCGGATCCCGGTCGGCGTCATCCGCGACGCCGTGCTCGCCCTGCGCCGGGTCAAGGGGATGGTGCTCGACGCGGCTGACCCCGACACCACGAGCGCCGGTTCGTTCTTCACCAACCCGCTCGTCGCCGCATCCTTCGCCAGGACCCTGCCGCCGGATGCCGCCCAGTGGCCGATCGAACCCGACCGGGTGAAGCTGTCGGCGGCCTGGCTGATCGAGCGGGCCGGAATCGGCCGGGGATTCTCGCTCCCCGGATCTGGGGCCGCGATCTCGAGCAAGCACACCCTTGCGATCGTGAACACCGGGTCGGCGACGGCATCCGACATCCTCGAGCTGGCCCGATTCGTGCAGGAGCGCGTGCGCAACGAATTCGGCGTCTCTCTTCAGCCGGAGCCCGGCTATATCGGCATGACGTCCGAGTACTGAGCGGTTAGTAGCCCAGCGCGCGCCCGGCCGCGGCGTACTGCTCGCGGATCACCGGCTGGGTGCTCGCGTCGAAGCGTGTCGTCCGGCCGAGGGTCCACGCTGGCGGCTCGCCAGTACGGACCCAGGCCGCCTGGCGCGCCGCGCCGTCGGCGACATACTCGCTGGTTGGTGGCACGGTGACCGGCAACCCGAACACCTCGGGGGCGATCCGCTGCACGGCGGAGTTCCGTGCCCCGCCCCCGATGAGCAGCACCCGCTCGACCGCGACGCCGCGGCTCACGATCGCGTCGAGCCCGTCGGCGAGACCGCACAGCATTCCCTCGACCATCGCGCGCGCGAGGTTCGACGGCGTCGTGTTCGCGAGGGTCAGCCCGTGGATCGACCCCCGTGCTGTCGGCAGGTTCGGTGAGCGCTCGCCCTCGAGGTAGGGCAGCAGCACGAGCCCACCGCTGCCGGGGGCCGCCTCCATTGCTAGGTCGGCAACCCGGTCGTGGTCGGCGCCGAGCAGGGTGCCGGCGGCAGCGAGCACCCTGGCCGCGTTGAGGGTCGCGACGAGGGGCAGGAAGAGCCCGGTCGCGTCGGCGAACCCGGCGACCGTGCCGGAGGCGTCCGCCACCGCGGTGTCGGTCACCGCGAAGACTGTGCCGGATGTGCCGATCGAGACCACGACGTCGCCACGTCCGGCGCCAAGCCCCAGAGCGGCCCCCGCGTTGTCGCCGGCGCCGGCACCGACGAGGATGCCGGCGGGCACGCCCGGGAACGCCGCGGTCTCGCCCGCGGCATCCGCCGGTCCGAGCACGCGCGGCACGATCACCTCGCGCCCGAACGCGTGCTCGAGCAAGTCGAGACGGTAGGCGCCGGTCGCGGGCGACCAGTAGCCTGTGCCGCTCGCGTCGGAGCGGTCGGTGACGAGCGCGCTGAAATCGGCATTGCCGGGGCCGTAGCCCAGCAGGCGCCAGGTCAGGTAGTCGTGAGGGAGGGCGACTGCGACGGTCGCGTCCGCGTTGGTCGGCTCGTGATCGCGCAGCCAGCGCAGCTTGGTCACGGTGAACGAGGCGACGGGCAGACTCCCGGCGCCGGTCGACCAGGCCTCGGCGCCGAGCTCCGCCACGAGGTCGTCGGCGGAGGACGCCGACCGGGTGTCGTTCCAGAGCAACGCCGGCCGCACGACCTCGCCAGCGGCGTCAAGGCAGACGCAGCCGTGTTGCTGGCCGCCGATCGAGAGCGCGACGACCCCCTCGAGTCCGCCGGCATCCAGCACCGCGGCGAGCAAGGCATCCCACCACAGCACCGGATTTACCTCGGTACCGGCCGGGTGGCTCGCGCGGCCCTCGCGGACGAGCCCCCCTGTCTCGAGGTCGCGCACGACGACCTTGCAGCTTTGCGTCGACGAGTCGATGCCAGCGATGAGCGCCATGGGTCCTCCGTTGGCTGTCCGGCTTGCAGTATATGATGTCGCCGACAACAAACCGTGGTCGGGGGCTCGAGTTGCCTCCCCTGTCTGACGTGAGTCGCCCGCCCCCTGCCGGGCGTGAGTTGCCCGCCCCCTGCCGGGCGTGAGTTGCCCGCTTGTGTCGGGTTGGGTGTGGTGGAGGGGACGTTTGCGGGCGACTCGCGTGGCTTTGTTGTCTTTTCGGGCGTGAGTTGCCCGCTTGTGTCGGGTTGGGTGCGGTGGAGGGGACGTTTGCGGGCGACTCGCGTGGCTCCAATGCCCGTGGAGGCATGGTGGGAAACTCAGCCGCGCCATCCACGACTGCGAAGCGCAGTGCGGATGCGCTCGGCGAGTTCGACCGGTTTCCTCACGTCGTCAGCGTTGATCTCCATGACGATCCACCCATTCGCCTCTAAGCGCGCACGGCGGGTCATGTCCTTGCGCCATTGCCTCTGGTCACGGTGGTAGTCGCCCTGGTATTCGAGCAGTACCTTGTGCTTAGAGAAGGCGATGTCAGTGCGGTACCCCTTGCCGGTTTCGGCGTCGACAATCGCGTGGTTGATCGACGGCGTGGGCAGCCCCGCTCGAACGATGATCACGCGCAGCCACGACTCCGGTCGGGACTCGGAACGGTCGTTCAGGAGAGGAAGAGATTCCCGCATCCGCTTCGCTCCTCGCCGCCCCGCGAGGCGGGAGGCGCACGCCGCGAGCTCCATTTGCGTCGCAAACTGCAGCCTCCACTGGATCAGATAGTCGCCAACGGCAACGAGATCCAGCAGCGACAGGTGCGCGGCCAAGTCGCACCAGGTTCGGGCGGCCGACGTGTGGCGCAGACCGTTGCTCTCGACGACATCCTCCGGCGAGAGATCGAGGCTGTGCCCGAGGATCCCGGTCGCGTGCGGCGCCCGCGCGTGGGCGGACACCGCAATGTGCAGGCGGGAATCCCCCTCGATTGCGAAGGGTAGTGGCGCGCGAAAAAGGAGTGCGGATGTTGCGTGGCTGAATAGCGCTTCACCCGGCATTCTTAGGGCGAACATCGCGCATCGGGTCTCGAGGGACTTGTCGCCCGGGTCGGGGTGGCGCACACCCCAGATCGACCTGTCGAGATCGAGCGCTCGCATCCGTGCGCGCTGGATGCCGGCGCGCTCGCCGCCGGCGACCGTGAATGGTAGGCGATTCAACTGCGGTGGAAGCGGAGACGGGTGCATGGACCAATGGTCGAAGCCAGGTGGACCTCCGGCCCCTGATCGCCCGCGGTGAGCGAAATAGTGGGCGAACGTGGCGGCTGGGGAGGAGAGGAGCGCCGTGGAGCGCCCGCTCCATCGGCTTGATGTCTGGCTGCGGATCCTGCCTACGCAAGCTTCCGGACCGCGAGTTGCCTGGTTGTGCGGTGTCGGAGGTCGCGGAGGGGACTTAAGTGGGCGGTTCGCGGGGTGTGGGGGTGCAAGTTGCCGGGTGATGCGGTGGTGTCGGGCAGCACCCACGCGAACAGGCGCTGTAGCAGCACCCACGCGAACAGGCGCTACAACAGCCCCTACGCGAACAGGCGCTGCAGGCGCTGCAGGCCCTCGAGCAGGGCCTCGTCACCGAGGGCGTACGACAGCCGCAGGTAGCCGCTCGGCCCGAACGCCTCTCCGGGAACGACGGCCACCTCGGCCTGCTCGAGGATCAGGTCCGCGAGCTCGAGCGAGCTCGTGGGAGTCACCCCGCCCCACTCGCGCCCGAGCAGGCCGGTCACGTCGGGGTAGACGTAGAACGCGCCCTGCGGCATCGGGCAGTTGACCCCGTCGATCTTGTTGAGCTCGGCCACGATGGTCGCGCGACGGCGATCGAACGCCTGGCGCATATCTTCCACCGCATCCTGCGGGCCGGTCAGCGCGGCGATCGCCGCCCGCTGCGAGATGTTGGACACGTTGGAGGAGAGGTGCGACTGCAGGTTCGCAGCGGCTTTGATGGCGTCGATGGGCCCGACCATCCAGCCGAGGCGCCAGCCGGTCATCGCATAGGTCTTGGCGACACCGTTCACGAGGATCGTGGTGTCAGCGAGGGCGGGAACGGCCTCGACGATCGAGACCGCGCGGATGCCGTCGTAGACGACGTTCTGGTAGATCTCGTCGCTGATGACCCAGATGCCGTGCTCGAGCGCCCACTCGCCGATCGCGCGGGTCTGCTCAGCGGAGTAGACCGAGCCGGTCGGGTTGGATGGCGAAACGACGAGGAGAACCTTGGTGCGCGGGGTGCGGGCGGCCTCCAGCTGCTCGACAGTGGCGAGGTAGTTCTGCTCCACCCCGGCAAAGACCTCGATGGGCACACCGCCGGCCAGGCGGATCGCCTCGGGGTAGGTCGTCCAGTATGGGGAGGGCAGGATGACCTCGTCGCCCGGGTCGATAAGCGTCGCGAAGGCCTGGTACACGGCCTGCTTGCCGCCGTTCGTGACGACCACCTGATTCGCTGTGACTGCCCAACCGCTGTCCCGCGCGGTCTTCGCCGCGATGGCCTCGCGCAGCTCCGGCAGGCCGGCCGCCGGGGTATAGCGGTGGTTCTTCGGGTCGAGGACGGCGACGGATGCTGCCTCGACGATGTTCGCCGGCGTCGGGAAGTCCGGCTCGCCCGCGGCGTAGCTGATGACCGGCCGCCCGGCCGCTTGCAGTGCCTTGGCCTTCGAGTCGACTTTGAGGGTCGCGGATTCCGCGATTGAGGAGATGCGCTGCGAGATACGGGGGAGTTGGGTGGCCACGATCCCCAGCTTAACCAACCAGACCGGAGGTGTGTTGTGCCGCGTAGCGCGGGCTGGCTTTACACCCCCTGAGACCTGACCTAGACTGGAAGAGGTTGTGGAAATCTGCCATCCTTTTGCATGCCCGTTTGTAGCCAACAATCCGGATACCGATCGACAGGTCGAAGGTGTGGGGTTTTTTCCTCCGAAGGGCGGTGGCTCAATTGGTAGAGCAGCGGTCTCCAAAACCGCAGGTTGCAGGTTCAAGTCCTGTCCGCCCTGCAGCTCGATTCGTGCGGGAATGCACGAACCAGCGAGTTGCCTGATCCTCATCGGATAAGGCGACCGGTATCCGGAAGGTAGTAACAGTGGCGCAGAACGTGACCGACGAGTCCAGCGAGGACGTCGTCGCCAACGCCAGGAAGGAGCGTGCCGGAAGGCGCGGTCCATTCGGTCGCATCGCCCTGTTCATCCGACAGGTCATCAACGAACTCAAGAAGGTCGTCACCCCGACCCGCAAGGAACTGTTCAGCTACACGGGCGTCGTGCTCGCATTCGTCATCATCATGATGGCGCTCGTGGCCGGGTTCGACTTCCTGTTCGCTCTCGGTGTGGCGTATGTCTTCGGTGACGGGCCCGCCCAGTAGTTCCCCCGGTCGCGCGAGCGGCCGAATCCCCGGGATGCCCCGGAAATCGTGACGGCGCGCGGAGCCGCAAGGTGTGCGCGCAGACTTGCAACAACAACGGAAATGGAATCCAGTGTCTGACACAGAACGCGACGATATCGACCTCGCGACTGCCGCCGAGCAGTCCTCCGAGGTGGAAGAGACTCAAGAGGGCAACACCCTCGACGAGGCCGAGTCGTCGGTGGAGCCCGCCGAGCACACCGCGATGCACGTCGAGAACGACGCCGAGTCCGACCTCAACGCGGCACTCGACGCGATCGAGACCGCAGTCGACCCCGAGGCGGACGAGATCGTCGACGACGCCCTCGACATCGACTCGCTCGAGGAGGCCGACGCATCCGTCGCCGCTGTCGGCGATGAGGCCGAGGTCGAAGCCGAGCTGGAGGAGGAGGTCGAGGTTGATCCCTATGAGGCCTTCCGCGCCGAGCTGAAGTTCGCGCCAGGCAAGTGGTACGTCATCCACTCCTACGCCGGGTTCGAGAAGCGCGTCAAGCAGAACATCGAGAACCGCAAGGTGAGCATGTCGATGGAGGAGTACGTCTTCCAGGTCGAGGTGCCGATGGAAGACGTCGTCGAGATCAAGAACGGCCAGCGCAAGCTCGTCAACCGCGTGCGGATCCCGGGATACGTTCTCGTCCGCATGGACCTCAACGAGGACTCCTGGTCTGTCGTGCGCCACACGCCCGGCGTCACAGGCTTCGT
>JAJAZI010000002.1 GCA_026785785.1 Microbacteriaceae bacterium | reverse complement strand
CGCGGCCGACACTGACGGGTAATCCTTCAAACGGTCAAGCGTCATCCGAGTCGCTCGCTCGCGAACCTCTGCTGGGTGTTTCTTGGGCATATCCGAATCCTTTCACCAGAAAGAAAGCGGCAGGAAACCCGGGACGGTTCACTTTGAGGTGACCGTCGTCGTGGCTGAGGACGGTCCAGAGGTCACCGTTGGCGACGAAGTCCTTGCCCTGGTTTGAGCGCAACGTCCGGTCGTTCTGACGCGTCACGACCACATCGTTCAGGCCGGCTTTGTTCCCGTCGTGGAGTAACGCCCCACCCTTGCCGACGGCGCCTTGGGCGATCAGGTCCAGGCGGGCGCGGGCGTTCAACGCGGCGACCTCGTCGTTGGTTCCCGCGACCATGATCGAATGCCGGTTAGCGCTACGGTCGGCCGCCCAGGCGATGTAGATCTCTTCGAGCATGCTTTGCCGGATGCCGCCCCGGGTGCGGTCAGCGGTGACGTAGTACTCCAGCGCACTGTTTGCCCCGTCCCGCAGAAGAAGCGACGCGCTCGCTTCGTCCGTGTTGACGAAGCGGTGGACCTGATCGAGGTAGCTGGCGCCCACGCGCTGCTCGATCAGGCGCAACGCGCCACCGGATTCGACGGCGGCCAGTTGCGCCGGGTCCCCCAGAAGACGGATCGTCGCACCGTGCTTCCGAGCCAGTTCGAGCACATCGGCGAGCAATGGTGTGGAGGCCATGCCGGCCTCGTCGATGAGGAGCACGGTGTTGGTGTCGATGCGGTATTGGTCGGATGCGTGCTGTTCCGGGGACCCGTTGCGGTGGACGTCGACAAGTTTGTGCGCGGTCTCGGCCTCTACCCCAATTTCTTCGGCCAGGACGGTGGATGCGGCCGCGGTCGGGGCGAGGGCGAGGGCCCGGCCGCCGCCTGCTTCGACGGCGCGGGCGAACGCCCGCATCGCCGTGGTCTTGCCCGTTCCGGCCGGGCCGATCCCAACCTCAAGGAGGCGGCCACCGGACGCGAAGCGGCGGGCCAACTCCACCTGGGCGGCATCCAACGGATACACGCTGCCTGGGATGCTGCGAGGTTGGGTCTGCTGCATCACTTTGGCACACGCGAGCAGCTGCTCACCGCACTGGCTACGGAAGGGTTCGCCGCCCTCACCGATGTCCTCGACGCCCATCCTGCGGACATCAAGGCGATGGGCAACGCCTACGTCGCATGGGCTCTGGCCCATCCCGGGCATTACGCCGTCATGTGGCAGCCACGACTTGTTGACGAGTCATCCCCGGAACTGACTGGCGCGCGTCAGCGCGCATGGACGCTACTTTCCTCAGCCCTCGCGGCCGCATCCACGGCCGAATCACCAATCGCGCATGAAGCTGACACCTACGCTGCATTCGCGATCGTTCACGGACTTGCGAGCATCTGGCTCAGCGGCACCCTCACTCCACCGACAGACCCCGCCACACTGACAGCATTGATTACCGAAAGACTCACCGTCGCGAGCTGCTGACGAGCCCCGACGGTACATCGCATCCCCCGCCCCCGCCGCTGAACACCAGGACCGCAGGCCGGTTTGCCCGCGATCGCTCTGCTCCGTCGCGCCGGTCCCGGGGTTCCGTGAACTCGGATGCCGCATGTGCATCGCCCCAGATTCTGTCGATGCTGTGCGCCAGAACGCGCTATCCGCAGTATGTCCCCGCGCGCGACAGAGGGGCCCGACCTTTCGGCCGAGCCCCTCCATGGTTCACGCGTGGTGCTGGTGCGAATTACTCCGCGAGGCTACCGAACTCCGCGTTCAGCGGCACGTAGCGGTTGTCCGCTCCGTACTGGTAGATACCGACGTACGCCTCGGTGGGGTCGCCGTTGTCATCGAAGGTGATCGGTCCCGAGGGGCCGTCGTAGTCGATGTCTTCGCCGTCCGCGAGGAGTGCGAGACAGTCCGCGAACGTCTCGCACTTCGTGCCACCCTCGGAAACGTCCTTGAGGTTGTCACGGATCGTGGTCGGGTCGTCGCTGCCGCCCTGGGCCGCGGCGAGCGCGGCGAGGATGACGGCGTCGTAGGACTCGGCCGAGTAGCTGAAGTCCGTGAGCGCCGGGTCGATCTCGAGCAGACGCTCGCGGAACTCGTCGGTGGCGAAGTTACCCGGGAGGGTTCCCTTGGCGCCATCGAGAGTTCCCTCGGGGAACTCGTAGCTGTTCGAGAGGTTTCCGTCGACGAAGTAGACCTTGTCAGACGCGAAGCCCTGCGTGTTCACGAGCTCGGGGATGATCGAGGCGGTCTCGGCGAAGGCGATGACGGCGATCGCGTCAGGACCGCTCGCGAGCACCTCGTCGACGATCGACGTGAACTGCGTGTCACCGGTGTTGTAGGGAACCGAAGCGCTCACCTCGCCGCCAGCGGCCTCGATGGCGATCGTGGCGTTCTCTTCGAGACCGGTTCCGTAAGGGTCGTTGATGTAGATGATCCCGACCTTCTCGGCGCCATCACCGACCATGAGGTTTCCGAGCACGCGACCCTGGAGCACGTCGCTCGGGGCGGTACGCCAGTACCATCCGTCGTCGGCGTACTCGGAGAAGTCGGGCGAGGTGTTCGCCGGCGAGATCTGCACGACGCCAGCTGCGATGAGCTGGTCGACGAACGTGAACGAGACACCCGATGAAGCGGCGCCAACAACGATGTCGGCGTCGGCGTCGATGAGCTCGCCTGCCGACTGCGTTGCGATGTCGGTGTCAGCGTCACCGGAGTCCTTGTGGATGACCTTGACGTCGAACTCGAAGTCGGACTCGCCGATCTCGGCTGCGGCCAGATCGACACCGGCGAACTCGGGCGGGCCGAGGAACGCGAGGTTACCCGTCTGCGGAAGAACGGTTCCGACGGTCAGTACGCCGTCAGCCGCGCGGCCGGACGTTGCTGGACCGTCGCCCTCGTCGTCTTCGGCGGGCGAACCGGCACAGGATGCCAGCAGCAGGATGCTCGCGGAAGCCGCGAGAACCTTAATGCCCGTAGAGAAGGCGTTCGAGCGGGTCGGCTGTGAGCCCTTCAGGAATGCGCTCATTGTGCTCCTTGATGTTGTGATTGCAGGCACAGAGATACCACGCCTGTTCTCTGAAGGTATAGAGACGGGCGCGCCGACACAATACAACCGAGTTACAGGCGTGTAACGCGACGAAATCGTTACATTTCACCATCCGGACGATCAAACGCGGCGGTACTCGGCTGTCCGCACCGCGAAACTCGATATTTTCGTGCGTCGTCAGGTGAGCAGGGGAATGCCGCGCCTGGCCGCCCTGCCGCTCCGGATCAGGTCGAAGGTGAGCACTGCGAGGGCCACCCAGACGAGACCGAATCCGACCCAGCGCTCCGGCGGCATCGCCTCGCGCAGCACGAAGGCCCCAAACGCGAATTGGATCAACGGGGCGAGGTACTGGATCAGGCCGAGCGAGATGAGCGGAAGCCGCCTGGCCGCGCCCGCGAACAGCAGCAGCGGGACGGCCGTGATGACCCCGGAGCCGACGATGAGGATCGTGTGTGTCACGCTGACGGTGCCGATCGTGATGCCCGTGGTCGCGGCGACGAGCGCGAGTTGGAGGATGGCGACGGGGGCGAGCCACGCCGTCTCCAGGGTGAGCCCACTGACGGCATCCACCCGCGGGCCGACCCGCTTCTTGATGAGGCCGTAGAAGCCGAACGAGAGCGCGAGGGCAAGCGAGATCCAGGGGAACTCGCCGTACCCGATCGCGAGCATGAGCACCGCGACGAAGCTGATGCTGACCGCGACCCACTGCAGACGGCGCAGCCGCTCGCGCAGGATGAGTACCCCGAGCAGCACCGTGACGATCGGGTTGATGAAGTAGCCCAGCGCACCCTCGAGCACGCGGTCGGTAAGCACCGCGAAGATGTACACCTGCCAGTTGACGTAGATGAACGCGCCGGCGAGCGCCATCGTGAACAGCAGCCGCGGCTGGCGCGCGATCCGCATCACGGCCGTCCACCGCCGCGTCGCGCTCAGCAGGATCGCGCAGAAAACGAGGGAGAACAGGATGCGGGCAGCGACGATCTCGAACGGACCGGTCGGAGCGAGCAGCAGGAAGTAGACCGGGAGCAGACCCCACAGCCCGTAGGCAGAGACCGCCTGGACGAATCCGGCGCGACGCGTGGCCGCGATCGCCTCCAGCGGGGACTTGGGGTTCGCGGCATCCGGCACTTGAGGAATGCTACCCCTCAAACGACGAAGGCCCACCCGGCGAACCGGGCGGGCCTTACGAGGAAGTGCTGGTGTTAGCGGACGACGACCGCGAGCACGTCGCGAGCCGAGAGAACGAGCAGGTCGTCCCCGCCGTACTTCACCTCGGTTCCGCCGTACTTGGAGTAGATGACCTTGTCGCCGACGGCGATGTCGAGGGGAACGCGGTTGCCGTTGTCATCGATGCGACCCGGTCCGACCGCGACGACCTCGCCCTCCTGGGGCTTCTCCTTCGCGGTGTCCGGGATGACGAGACCGGAAGCAGTTGTCTGCTCCGCCTCGACCTGCTTGATCACAATGCGATCTTCGAGCGGCTTGATGGAGACCGACACAGTTGACCTCTTTCTCAGTACTAAGTGGCTTTTGGGTTGGCACACTCATGGTGAGAGTGCCAGAAGCAGCTTACGGGTTTCGTTAGCACTCCCGCAATTGGAGTGCCAGCGAGTGCGTCGGCGGGAGTGAAAGGATGGGGCGATGGAGACCTCCGAGCTGCTCGAAGTGCTGTCCGCCGACGGGCTTCGGCTGCTCGATTCGCTCGAACCCTACGACGCCAAGGCCGATGTCGTGCGCATGGTGAGCGAGCTGCGTGCCGCCGGGCACTCCCCCGGCATGGTCGCGGCAGTGCTGAACCAGTCGAAGCTGCGGGCGAAGGCCGCGGGCAAGTTCGGGTCGTTCGCCGAGCGGATGCTGTTCACCGAGGCCGGTCTGGAGCAGGCCACTCGGCTGAGCGTGGCGGCGCTGCACGCCGGGCGCTTCCGCGACGCGGGCCTCACCTCGGTCGCCGATCTGGGCTGCGGGATCGGCGCGGACGCCCTCGCGCTAGCCGCCCTCGACGTGCGCGTGACCGCGGTCGAACGCGACGAGGTGACCGCGGCGATCGCCGCCTACAACCTCGCCCCGTGGGACAACGTCACCGTGGTGCACGCCGATGCCGTCGCCGTGCCGCTCGACGAGGTCGATGCGGTGTTCCTCGACCCCGCTCGCCGCACCGCCGGCCACCAGAACACGTCGCGGCTGCGCGACCCCGCCGACTTCTCGCCGCCGCTCGATTTTGCCTTCGGCCTCGGCGAGCGGATGCCGACGGGCATCAAGCTCGGTCCCGGCGTCGACCGCGACCTCATCCCGGCCGACGCCGAGGCGCAGTGGATCTCGGTCGACCGGGAGGTCGTCGAGCTCGGCGTGTGGTTCGGGGCCGCCGCCCGTTCCGGCATCCGGCGCGCGGCGCTCGTGATCGGCGACCACGGCATGGCGGAGCTGACCGGCGCCACCGACAGCGAGGACGTCGAGACGGGAACCCTCGGCCAGTTCGTCTACGAGCCGGATGGCGCCGTGATCCGGGCACGCCTGATCGGCGACCTCGCCCGGCAGATCGGCGCGAGCATGCTCAGCACCGGAATCGCCTACCTGACCGCGGACGAGCTCGTGCCGACGCCGTTCGCGCGCGCCTTCAAGGTCATCGAGGTTCTGCCGTTCGACGAGCGCACCCTCAAGCGGGAGCTCGCGGCCCGCGGCATCGGAACACTCGAGATCAAAAAGCGCGGCGTCGACGTCGATCCGGCTCAGCTGCGCAAAAAGCTCGCCCTCAAGGGCGCCGCGAGCGGCACCCTCATCGTCACCCGCGTCGCGGGGCGGCACTGCGCACTGCTGGTCGAGCGGGCGTAGCACGCGGTGAACGAACCCGCGTGGCGCGGACTAGGAGTCTAAGCCCGTGAAGTCCGTGCCGCTGCCCACACTGAAGAGGATGATCCAGATCACCAGCGCGACGAGTGCGATTGCGACCCCGATGAAGCCGGTGATGAGAGCGGTGAGCCAGAACGGGCGAGCCAGGGCTCCCTCGCGGTTCTTGCCGAGGAAGCCGAGCACGATGGCGGCGGCGGGGATGAACAGCCCGAGGATCGAGCCGATGATCGGCACGATCGCGATCCCGGAGCCGAGCAGACCGACGATTCCCGCGATCATTCCGATGAGGCTGAGCGTCTTCGACGGGGCCGACGCGCCGTAGGTGGGCTGCGCGTAGCCGGCGGGTTGGCCGTAGCCGCCGGCCTGCGCGTAGCCGCTCGGCTGCGAGGACCCCGTGGGCTGCGACGACTGGGACCCGTAGGGCACCGAGCCGGAGGCGGGCTGCGAATACCCGCCGTCCTCGGGGGCGGGCGGCACCGGCGGCGGGGTGGTGGAGTCGGGCGGTCGATTCGGATCGACGGGACCGTCGTCGCGGGGATCAGACATGTGAGGCTCCTTACAACGGAAACAAAAACTCAAGGGTTCTCACAGCATTCCCTAGGTCTGTCCGACTGTCAAACGCTTGTGACGCCGCGCGGACGGCGCTAATCAGGCCTGGATCGAGGTGACCGGAAGAGTCGAGTCCGCCGAGAAGCCGAGGCCGGATGGCGCGTGCCCGGCCATGATGAGCTGGGCTCCGAGCGCCGCGATCATCGCCCCGTTGTCGGTGCACAGGGCGAGCGGCGGGATGCGCAGCTCGATGCCGGCCGCCGAACAGCGCTCCGCCGCCAGCTCGCGCACGCGGGCGTTCGCCACGACGCCGCCCCCGAGCAGGAGCCTCGGCACCCCGAGGTCGAGGCACGCGGCGACCGCCTTCGCCACGAGCACGTCGGCCACCGACTCGCGAAAGGAGGCCGCGACATCCGCGAGCGGCACGGTCTCCCCCGCGTCGCGCTTCTGCTCGACCCAGCGCGCGACGGAGGTCTTGAGTCCGGAGAATGAGAAGTCGTAGCGGTGCCGCTCGAGGTCCTTGGGTTGGCTGAGCCCGCGGGGGAACCGGATGCTGCGCGGGTCGCCACCGACGGCCGCCCGGTCGATCTGCGGGCCACCGGGGTAGGGCAGGCCGAGGAGCCTCGCGACCTTGTCGAAGGCCTCTCCCGCCGCGTCGTCGATCGTCTCGCCGAGCAGTTCGACGTCGGAGACGAGGTCACGCACGAGCAGCAGCGAGGTGTGGCCGCCGGAAACGAGCAGCGCGACGGTCGGCAGCTCGATCGCCGTTCCGTCGTCGCGAAGCACGTCGGCGCCAACGTGGCCGACGAGGTGGTTGACGGCATAGAGCGGGCGGTCGAGCGCCACGGCGAGCGCCTTTGCCGCGCCGACCCCGACCATGAGCGCGCCGGCGAGCCCCGGGCCGCTCGTCACGGCGACGGCGTCGATCTCGTGGAGGCCCACTCCCGCCTCGGCGAGCGCGGCGGTCATCGCGGGGCCGAGCGCCTCGAGGTGCGCCCGCGCGGCGATCTCGGGCACGACACCGCCGAAGCGGGCGTGCTCCTCCATCGAGGAGGCAATGACGTTCGCGAGCAGGGTGCTGCCGCGCACGATGCCGATTCCCGTCTCGTCGCAGCTCGTCTCGATGCCGAGCACGAGCGGCTCGGCGGCAGACGTGGGCGTTTCGGCCGCACTCACGCGAGGACCGTTCTCGGGGTGTCGAGTCTCAGGCGCATCACGATCGCATCCATTCCGTCCGGCTGGTAGTAGGCGACCCGCACCGCAATTCTCTCGAAGCCGAGCGAGGCGTAGAGCGTGTGCGCGCCCGGGTTGTCGGCGCGCACCTCCAAGAAGATCTCCTGCACTCCGCGGCTGCGCGCCTCGGCGACCAGCGACTGCACGAGCAGCTGGCCGAGGCCCTCTCGGCGGGATCCCTCGGCGACCGCGATCGTCTGCACATCCGCCTCTTGGGCTCCGCGCGGGGCGAACAGGCCCGCATAGCCCTCGATTCTCTTCGGCGTCTCCGGTCGGAACGCGACGAGGTAGTAGCACTGGCGGTTCGCCAGCTCCGAGCGCATGCCGTCGCGCGACCAGGCGTCGCTGAGGAAGCTGCTGTTCTCGATGAGCATGATCCGGTCGAGGTCGCCGGCGGCGGCCCGCCGCAGCTGCCAGGCCATCAGCTCACCCGCTTCGGACCGGCCGACGCGACGGCGTCGGGGGCGCGGAGGTACAGCGGTGCGACGCCCGCGAAGGCGCGGCCCGCAGCGAACATCGCCTCGGCGAGCAGGCCGAGCGCCGCAGCCGACACCTCGGCGGCGTCGAGCCGCTCGTAGGAGTCGTAGCCGGCGACGGCGGAGGCGAGGTCGTCCGGCCGCACGAGTCCCGCCGGTTCCGCCCGCTCGGGGATCCCGGCGTCGTCCGCGCCACGATAGGCGGACCAGTAGACCTCGCGCCGCCGCGCATCCGTCACGACGAGCAGCGGCCCGGTTGCCCCAGCCGAATAGTGGGCGAAGGCGATCGCATCATGGCTCACCACCCGCACGAGCGGCGCATCCGCTCCGAGGGCGAAGGCCTGCGCCGCGGCGATGCCCACCCGCAGGCCCGTGAACGGCCCAGGGCCCATGCCCGCGACGATTCCGGACAGCGCGGCGATCGGCACCCCGGACTCGGCCACGCACTCGGCGATGAAGGTGCCGATGATCTCGGCGTGCCCCCTCGTGTCGGCCGAGGAGCGCTCGCACAGCACACCGCGCTCACTGTCGACGACCGCGACAGACGTGCCTGCTGAGGTGTCGATCGAAAGGAGCATGCGGCCAGTTTAAGCGAACGGATGCCGCTCCCAGCGCGGCCCGAGCGGGCGGATGGTGACGTGCCGCGGCTCCGGCCCGCCGAGGTCCTCCGCGGCGACGGGCGCGCCGTCTGCATCGGCGGATTCCGTGCCACCGGAGCTCAGGGAGCCGGGGGTCGCGCCGCCCGTCCCCGTCGGCCGGGCGATCGACACCTCGAGCAGCGAGTCGCTGACCCCGTCGAGCATCCTCGCCGCCCATTCGACGACGACGATCGAGCCGTCGAAGTCGATGTCGAGGTCATCGAGCTCCGCGGCGTTGCCGAGTCGGTAGGCGTCGACGTGCACGAGCGGGGCGCCACCGTCGGTGCGCGGATGCGTGCGGGCGAGCACAAACGTCGGGCTCGTCACCGCGCCGCGCACCCCGAGCTCCTCGCCGAGCCCACGGGTCAGTGTCGTCTTCCCCGCCCCGAGCTCGCCGTTCAGGGCAAGGATGTCGCCCGCCTGCAGCTGCCGGGCGATCCGGCGCCCGAGTTCGGCCATCTCCTCCGGCGTCTGGATCTCGAGCCGGATCATGACGTGTAGCGCCGTTCGATGCGGCCGCCCAGCCGGGTGACGATCTCGTAGTTGATAGTGCCGGCCGCGGCCGCCCAGTCGTCGGCCGACGGCACTCCCGTGCGCGGGTCGCCGAAGAGTACGGCGCGGTCGCCGACCGCAACGGCGGCGTCGCCGACGTCGACGACGAACTGATCCATCGCAACCGTGCCCGCGATGCGGTACGCCATCCCGTTGATCGAGACCGGGCCGACGCCGGATGCGTGCCGCGGGATTCCCTCCGCGTAGCCGAGCGGTACGAGCGCGAGCGTTGTCTCCCGCGCCGTGCGGTAGCGGTGGCCGTAGGACACGCCGGTGCCGGCCGGCATTCGCTTGACCGACACGATCCCGGCGCTCAGCTCGAGGGCGGGACGCAGGCCCAGCTCGACGGAACTCTGGTCGTCGTAGGGGGTCAGCCCGTAGATTCCAATGCCGAGCCGCACGAGGTCGAACCGGGCCGACGGCATCCGCAGGGCAGCGGCGGTGGAGGCGAGGTGGCGCAGCTCCGGCGTCAGCCCCGCCGCTCCGGCGAGCGCCGAGGCGTACTCGAAGGCCTCCAGCTGTGCGAGGTCGTCGGTGTCCCCCGCGTTCGCGAGGTGACTGAACAGGCCGCGCACGCGCAGCGCGCCGCCGCGCTCGTGCGCCGCGGCCGCCGTGAACAGCGCTTCGCACTCCGCGAGCGGCACGCCGCCGCGGCCGAGGCCCGTGTCGACCTTGATGTGCACGAAGGCAGGCGCTGCACGGGATGCCGTCGCCGCGGCCTTGTCGAGCTGCGCCAGGGAGCCGATGCCGATGTCGATGCCCGCGTCGATCGCCGGCGCGAAGTCGGCGTCGGGCGCGTGCAGCCAAGTGAGAATCGGGGCGTCGAGACCGGCGGCGCGCAGCTCGAGGGCCTCGGCGATCTCGACGACGCCGAGCCAGTCCGCTCCGCCCTCGAGTGCAGCCCGCGCGCTCGGCACGGCACCGTGGCCGTAGCCGCCGGCCTTGACGACGGCCATCGTGTGCGCGGCACCGATCCGGCCGCGCATCAGCTCGACGTTCGCCGAGATGGCGGAGAGGTCGACACGCGCCTCGCGCAGCGGCCGGTCGCTCACGAGTCGCGCCCCTCCGCGACGACCCAGGCGAGCGCGATGCCCGCGTCGTGGGTCATCGTCAGGTGGATGCTGGAGATGCCGCGCGCGGCGGCGATCTCGGCGACCGCGCCGTGCAGCTCGAACGAGGGATTGCCGAGGCCGTCGGCGACGACGCGCATGTCGTGCCAGCGCACGCCCGCGGAGTCACCGAGCGCCTTGATGAGGGCTTCCTTCGCGGCGAACCGGCCCGCGAGCGACCGCAGCGGCAGCATCCGCTCGGGCGTTCCGCGCTCGCTCTCGGCAAACAGGCGCGGCACGAGGCCGGGGGTGCGGGAGGCGGCACGCTCGAATCGCGCGAGGTCGACGACGTCCACCCCGATTCCCACAATCATGGCGCCATCCCTCGGCCCATCACTCGACCGTGACAGACTTCGCGAGGTTGCGCGGCTGGTCGACGTCGAGCCCCTTCGCGGCGGCGAGCTCCATTGCGAAGATCTGCAGCGGCGCGACGGCGAGCAGCGGCTCGAACAGCGTCGAGGCGAGCGGAATCGGGATGACGATGTCGGCGTAGGGCAGCACAGCGGCATCGCCCTGCTCGGCGATCGCGAGGATGCGCGCGCCCCTGGCCCGGATCTCCTGGATGTTGGAGACGACCTTGGGGTGCAGCGAGTCCTTGCCGCGCGGGCTCGGCACGACGACGAACACGGGCTGGCCGGGCTCGATGAGCGCGATCGGGCCGTGCTTGAGCTCGCCAGCGGCAAAACCCTCCGCGTGGATGTAGGCGAGCTCCTTGAGCTTGAGCGCACCCTCGAGCGCGACCGGGAAGCCGGCGTGGCGGCCGAGGAACAGCACGGCGCTCGTGTCGACCATCCAGCCGGCGAGCTCCTTGATCTTGTCGTGCTGCTGCAGCACGGTCGCGAGCTGGTCCGGAACAGCCTCCAGCTCCTCGAGGAGCCCCGAGATCTCCCGCTTGGTAAGGGTGTCGCGCACTGCGGCGAGGTGCAGGGCGAACAGGTAGAACGCGGCGATCTGCGCCACGAAGGCCTTCGTCGAGGCCACGGCGACCTCGGGGCCGGCGTGCGTGTACATGACGGCATCCGACTCGCGCGGGATCGTCGCGCCCTGGGTGTTGCAGATCGAGAGGGTGCGGGCACCGGCCTTGACGGCGTACTTGACCGCCATCAGGGTGTCCATGGTCTCGCCGGACTGGCTCACCGAGATGACGAGGGTCCTCTCGTCGAGGATCGGGTCGCGGTAGCGGAACTCGTGCGAGAGCTCCACGTCGACAGGGATCTTCGCCCACTTCTCGATCGCGTACTTCGCGAGCATGCCGGAGTAGGCGGCGGTGCCGCAGCCGAGGATCACGATGCGGTTGATCTCGGCGAGGGAATTGCGCAGCGGCTCGAGCTCCTCGACGTGCACGGCGCCGTCGGTGATGCGGCCGAGCAGCGTCTTGGCGATCGCCTCCGGCTCCTCGCTGATCTCCTTCGCCATGAAGCTCGACCAGCCGCCCTTCTCTGACGCGGACGCGTCCCAGTCGATCTCGAACTCGTGCGAGTCGACCGGGTTGCCGTCGAAGTCGGTGATCGTGACGGACTCGGCGCGGATGCTCACGATCTGGTCCTGGCCGATCTCGACGGCGCGATGGGTGTGCTCGACGAACGCCGCGACGTCCGATCCGAGGAAGTTCTCGCCGTCGCCGAGGCCGATCACGAGCGGCGAGTTGCGGCGGGCACCGACGACGACATCGGGCTCGTCGGTGTGCAGCACGAGCAGAGTGAAGGCGCCGTGCAGGCACTTCACGACATTGCGCAGCGCGAGGGCGAGGTCGTGGGTCTTCTGGTATTCGAAGCCGACGAGGAGGGCGGCGACCTCGGAGTCGGTCTCGCTCACGAAGACGGTGTCGGGATGCTGCTCGATGAGCTCGCGTTTGAGTTCGGCGAAGTTCTCGATGATGCCGTTGTGGATAAGGGCGAGCTTGCCGTCGTCGCCGAGGTGCGGATGCGCGTTCTGGTCGGTCGGGCCGCCGTGCGTCGCCCAGCGGGTGTGGCCTATGCCGGTCGAGCCGTTCGCGAGCGCACGGCCGTCGAGATCGTCGACGAGTATCTTGAGCTTGCCAGCCCGCTTTCGCGTGTGCATCGCGCCGTCCGGATCGATGACCGCGATCCCCGCGGAGTCATATCCGCGGTACTCGAGGCGACGCAGGCCCCCGAGCAGGACCTCGACCGACTTGGCGCTTCCGACATATCCCACGATTCCACACATGGCCTCGATGTTACGGGAGCAAACCCCGCACTACCCGCTCGGGCTAGTGTTGGGGCCTATGGCTGAGCACGGATCCGGGCACGCGTCGAGCAACGGCAACGGCTCCCCCTTCATCGAAATCGATCGAGCGAGCTGGGCGGAACTTGCGCCGGCGACCCCGCTCCCCCTCACCCCGAACGAGATCGTCGAGCTGCGCGGACTCGGCGACGTGCTCGACCTGCGCGAGGTGAGCGAGGTGTATCTGCCACTCAGCCGCCTCATCAACCTGTACGCGGCCAGCGCGAAGCAGCTCCACCGCGCGACGAGCGGCTTCCTCGGCACGCGCGCCGAGAGCACCCCGTTCGTGATCGGTGTGGCCGGCTCCGTCGCGGTCGGCAAGTCGACGATCGCCAGGCTGCTGCGCGAGCTCCTCGCCCGCTGGGACGACACCCCCCGGGTCGAGCTCATCACCACCGACGGCTTCCTCCGCCCGAACGCCGAGCTCGAACGCCTCGGCCTCATGGGTCGCAAGGGCTTCCCGGAGTCGTATGACCGCCGCGCCCTGCTGCGATTCGTCAGCAAGATCAAGAGTGGCGCGGAAGAGGTGCGGGCGCCGTTCTACTCGCACCTGAGTTACGACATCGTGAGCAATGCCGAGATCGTCGTGCGCCGCCCCGACATCCTCATCGTTGAGGGCCTCAACGTGCTGCAGCCCGCGACGAGGACGCACCGCCTGGCGGTGAGCGACCTGTTCGACTTCTCGGTCTACGTCGACGCGCGCAGCAGCGACATCGCCCGCTGGTACGAGGAGCGCTTCCTCAAGCTGCAGCAGGGCGCGTTCGCGAACCCCAAGTCGTACTTCCACCGGTACGCGACGCTGTCGCCGGACGAGGCTCGGGCGACGGCGCGGGACATCTGGGACCGGATCAACGGCCCCAACCTGGCCGAGAACATTCTGCCGACCCGCTCTCGGGCGACGCTCGTGCTGCGCAAGAACGCGCAGCACGCCGTGGACCACGTGCTGGTGCGCAAGATCTAGACGATTGCGCTGGGCGCGCTGGGCGCGCTGGGCGCGTCGCGCACCCCAGCCACGCCGGTCCCAGTCCTGATCCGGCACCGGCACCGCCACCGCCTCCGGCTCCGGCTCCCCCGCCGTGCGATTGTGCCCGCTCGTGACATGAGCCCCTGCTCGTGCGGGCGCTTTCGTCACAACCAGGCACAGACCTATCGCCCTGGCGCACTCACGACTGGGTGGTCGGCGGCCTCGACCTCTGAACCGACCTCCAGCGCGAGACCAACCTCCACCCCGAGACCCGCCCCCACCCCAGACCGACCTACACCGCCAGCTGCTCCCGCACCATCACGGCCAGCACCCGCCCGAT
>JAJAZI010000001.1 GCA_026785785.1 Microbacteriaceae bacterium | reverse complement strand
GCGTTCGTCAGCGGCGCCGTGTCGATCATCGCCGGGATCGCGATGTTCGTGCTGCCCGCTTTTGCGCTGCAGACCTTCCTCTTCATCGGCGCGTTCCTGCTCATCGCGGTCAGCGTGACGACACTGCTCACGCTGCCGCGGGGAAAGGCCGCGGCAACCGCACCCTAGCTTCGCTGCCACGTCCTATCGAATGCACGGAGCCCGCTCCGGCGTGAAGCGGGCGAGCGAGACCCTGCGCAACATCGCGGGCGCCTGGGTCAAGGATCAGACCGCCGTCATCGCCGACGGCGAGGTCACGAGCTGGCAGGTCGTGCTCGAGGTCACCTTCGTTCTCGAGTAGCGCCCGGCGCCGTGCGCGACGCAGCGCCCGGGAACGCGAAACGGGCCGCCTCCCGAGGGAGACGGCCCGTCATCAAGTCGAAGCGTTCTAGCGACGAAGTCCGATGCGCCCGATGAGTGCACGGTAGCGGTCGATGTCGATGCGCTGAAGATAGCCCAGCAGACGACGGCGCTGGCCGACCAGGAGCAGCAGGCCACGACGCGAGTGGTGGTCGTGCTTGTGCTCCTTGAGGTGCTCCGTCAGATCGAGGATCCGGCGACTCAGCATGGCGATCTGGACCTCGGGGGATCCGGTGTCACCTGGGTGGGTAGCGTACTCGTCGATGATCGCCTTCTTGATGTCGGCTTCAAGAGCCATAGATGGGATCCCCTTTCTTACTAGTTGCGCGGTGCCCGGCTCCGATGAGTGGGCTCTCTTTATCCGCGGCCGTTAGACGGCAACCGTGGAAGTTTAGCAGAGCCGGGCCCGGCCCTGTCGCCCGGTTCGTACGGTGCCCCCGGACGTTCGGGGACGAATGACCTACAGTGGACGCACGAACCTCGCGATCCAGATCGGATGCTCTCCAATGACGAAGACGACCGCCGGCAAGTCCCACGACCAGTGGAAGGCCGAGGCGCTCGCCCTGACCTGGCCACGCGAACTCGTGATCGACGGTCGCCAGGTGGCCGCCGAGGATTCGGCATCCTTCACCCACCTGTCTCCGCGCGACGGGCTCGCCCTCGTGACGGTGCCGTCGGCGAGCATGCACGACCTCGACACCGCGGTCGGCGCGGCCCGACGCGCGTTCGACGACGGCCCATGGCCGCAGTACGCGCCGCGGGTGCGCAAGGAGCTCATCCTGCGCTGGGCCGACCTCATCGAGGAGCACCGCGACGAGCTCGCCCTCATGGTGAGCCTCGAAATGGGCAAGCCGATCGACGACGCCTGGGGAATCGAGCTGCGCGCCGTGCTCGCCACCTACCGTTGGTACGCCGAGCTCGCCGACAAGCAGCTCGACGAGACCTCTCCCGTCGGTCCCGATGACCTCGCCCTCATCACGCGGGAGCCCGTCGGCGTCGTCGGGGTCGTCACCCCGTGGAACTTCCCGCTCACGCTCTCGGCCTGGAAGATCGCGCCAGCGCTCGCGGTCGGCTGTACCGTCGTGCACAAGCCCTCCGACCTCAGCTCGCTCTCCGCGTTGCGGATGGCCGAGCTCGCACTCGAGGCCGGCATCCCCCGCGGCGTGCTCAATGTCGTTCCCGGGTCGGGCTCGGTGCTCGGCCGGCACCTCGGCATGCACGAGCAGGTCGACGCGCTCGCATTCACCGGCTCGACCGCGGTCGGGCGCGCCTACCTCGAGTACTCAGCCAAGTCGAACCTCAAGCGCACCTGGCTTGAGCTCGGCGGCAAGTCGCCGAACATCATCCTGCCGGATGCCCCCGACCTCGAGACGGCGATCTCGACCGCCGCGTGGGGCATCTTCTTCAACACCGGCCAGATGTGCACGGCGCCGTCGCGGCTCATCGTGCACCGTGACGTAGCCGACGAGGTCATCGCGGGCGTCGTCGCCCGCGCCTCCGACTACCGTCCGGGCGATCCCCTCGACCCCGCGACCGGCATGGGGCCGCTCGCGTCGCACGAGCGTGTCGTCGAGGTCGAGGCGCACGTGCGGAGGGCCCTCGAGGACGGGGCGGAGTCGCTCGTCGGCGGATCCGTCTTCGAATCGACCGAGCTGCCCGGGGCGGGCAGTTACTTCGAACCGACGATCTTCGCCGGGGTGTCCCCCGACTCGCGGCTCGCGCAGGAGGAGGTCTTCGGCCCGGTGCTCGCGATCGTCACGGTCGACAGCGACGACGAGGCTATCCGGGTCGCCAACAACTCCGCCTACGGCCTCGCGGCCGGCCTCTGGACGTCGGACCTGTCGAAGGCGCACCGGCTCTCGCGGCGCCTGCGGGCCGGCACGGTCTGGGTCAACTGCTACGAGGAGGGCGACCTCACCGTGCCGTTCGGTGGGTACAAGCTGTCGGGCAACGGCCGGGACAAGTCGGTGCATGCGCTCGAGAAGTACACCGAGCTGAAGACGACGTTCATCCACCTGTAGGACTGCCCGCGCGAACGAATGCCCGGTCCCGGGGTCTCGGGGGCCGGGCATCCGTCGCTCAGCTCAGCTCAGCTCAGCCGGGTTCAGCTCAGCACGTCGCGCACGAGCGCCTCGTTCTCGGTCTTCTGGAACCGGGACAGCAGGAACCCGACGAGCACCAGCACGAACGGCAGCAGCACCAGCACCCAGCCGATGGCGTTCAGCCCCCAGGGGGTCACCGTCGGGTCGACGCCCTCGGCGACCGTTCCGG